>NZ_JARWGJ010000044.1:0-15765 GCF_040409695.1 Longimonas sp. | reverse complement strand
TAGTTAAGTAGCCCAGCAAAAGTACGTTTACACCTTGTCATCGCGAGGAGGGAGCGTGCGACCGACGCGGCGATCTCATGCGTCAGTTAGAGCGGTTTACCCTACTTGGAAGGCACAAGATTGCATGCTAAAAGCACTTCCTCGCTGGTGCTCCTCGCAATGACATAATCAAAGGTTCTTTTGTGGATCCACTTAAAAGCCTTATGAGAAGCTTAGCGGCCACCAGTTGCCTGTTCTGGATCGTGCAGGCGACGGTCGTAGGTTGCTGAAAATGGATAGATGCCGCGTTGCCACGCTATGCGTGAATGGCACTGTACAAAACCGTACAAAACCGCACAGAATGGTAGACAAGGGTGTGGTGGAGACGGGCAACGATAAACGAGCGGGCTGCTTGCTCAAAAGAGTAGGATCAATGCGCCAGAAGCGACGCAGAAAAGCGGGCCGCCTACGTACCAAGCAAGGAAGAATTAACGTAAGCTGTTTCGGCAGCATCCAGATAGCAGGCTCACTGCCGGGCTGACTGCACTGTGCAGCGCCTGTGTTGTTTACTCAATACCCAAGAAAGTGATGTTCGAAGAAGAGATCGTGACTCCGCAGGATGTGGAGATTGAGAAGCGCGTGCAAGACGGACTGCGAATCCGCGCGGGCATGCCATATCCGCGTGGGGCAACGTGGGATGGCATCGGCGTGAACTTCGCGCTGCACAGCGCGCATGCCGACAAGGTAGAACTACTGTTGTTTGAGAACGCCAACGACGACCGGCCCAGCCACGTCTTTGAGCTGCCCGAGCAGACCGGCCCGATGTGGCACGGATACATCGTAAACCTGCGTCCAGGACAGCTCTACGGATACCGGGTATACGGCCCTTACAATCCAGAGGCAGGGCAGCGCTTCAACCCCAACAAGGTCCTGCTCGACCCTTATGCGAAAGCCATCGGCCGGCCGCTGTCGTGGGATTCAAGCCTCTACGGCTACGACACGTCAGACGCTCGGGCTGATCTTTCGTTTAGCGACGAAGACAGCGCCCCTTATGCGCCGCTTGGGGCTGTTGTTGAAGAAACGTTTGCGTGGCAGCGCGACCAGTCGCCGGGCATCCCGTGGGAAGAGACGGTTATCTACGAGACCCACGTAAAAGGCGCTACCCAGCGGCACCCAGACGTGCCGCCCTCGCTGCGGGGTACCTATCTGGGGCTGGCCTCCGAGCCGATGATCGACCACTTCAAGAGCTTGGGCATCACCACCGTGCAGCTGCTGCCGGTGCATGCAAAGCTGAATGATCACTTCCTGGTCCAGAAAGGACTCACCAACTACTGGGGATACAACACACTGGCCTATTTTGCGCCGGAGCCCTCGTACGCGAGTAATGGGTCGATCTCGGCGGTGCGCGACTTTAAGATGATGGTGCGTTCGCTACACGCAGCCGGACTCGAAGTCATTATCGATGTGGTCTACAACCATTCATGCGAAGGCAGTGAGCTGGGGCCGACGCTCTCGTTTCGGGGCATCGACAACAAGACCTACTACAAGCTGAATCCCGACCAGAAGCGGTATCATATCGACTACACTGGAACGGGAAACACTCTTGACCCCGGCGATCCATACGTGCTTCAGATGATCATGGATAGCCTGCGGTACTGGGTTGAAGAGATGCACGTAGACGGCTTCCGGTTCGACCTGGCGTCGACGCTGGCGCGCGAGCTCTACGACATTGACATGCTCGCCCCGTTCTTCAAGATCATCCAGCAGGATCCGGTGATCAGCCAGGTGAAGCTGATCGCTGAGCCGTGGGACGTGGGGCCGGGCGGCTATCAAGTGGGGGGCTTTCCGTGGCAGTGGGCCGAGTGGAACGGGCGCTACCGCGACTCGGTGCGTAGCTTCTGGCGCGGCGATCGGGGGCAGAATGGTGAGATCGCGACACGCGTTACCGGATCCAGCGATCTGTACGAACGCTCTGGGCGACGCCCGTTCGCATCCATTAACTTCATAACTGCTCACGATGGGTTTACGCTTGAAGATCTCGTAAGCTACGAGGAGAAGCATAACGAAGCCAACATGGAAGACAACCGGGACGGCCATGATCACAACCTCAGCGTGAACTGTGGTGTGGAGGGCCCTTCAGAAGACCCGGTTGTGCTGGCCTGCCGGGAGCGTCGCAAACGCAGCCTCATGGGCATGATGCTGTTATCGCAGGGCGTGCCCATGATCCTCGGCGGTGATGAGCTCTCGCACACGCGCGGAGGCAACAACAACCCGTACTGCCAGGATAACGAAACCACCTGGTACGACTGGAACCTGACGCCTCGAAAAGAAAAGTTTCTGGAGTTCGTGCAGGGCCTTACCGCATTCCGGAAGCGGCACCCGAGCTTCCGGCGCCGCCACTTCCTGAGCGGCCCGGAAGGAAAAGGGATCAGCGATGCCGTATGGTGGCACCCTGACGGACGCGAAATGAACAGCGGCGACTGGGACAACAGTCACCTCACAACATTTGGGTTTATTCTCCGAGGCGTTCTTTCACGCAAAAACGGGCGGGGTACTCCGGTGCGTGACGATACGTTCTTCGTTGTGATGAACCAGAATGATGAGCAGCGAACGGTGCACTTGCCCGAGAACGAGCACGTCATGGACGGCACGTGCCTGCGGTGGGTCGTCGTACCAGAACTCCGTGAGGGGCTGGCGACCGCGCAGACCCGTTATGCTCCTGGTGGGCTCTTGCGGCTGCCCGGACATACGCTAACGGCAATGCGCGCCGAAATCGAATCGGATTGACGTGCAGCGGTGAAGAGAAAGACAGCCCCTCAAGACAAACAAAGCATGCGCGGTTACAGGGGCGAGAAAGCGATGTGGCTGTATTCCTGTAGAGGAACAAAATGCCCCTATCCGCATTGAAAGCGACTCCTTAATACGCTATATTTGATCTTACGTTTTTACGTACTCCATGCCGCAAAAGGTGAATACCATCCCGCTGGACGAACTCTCCAACGACGTTCAGCTTTCAAAGCAGACCATTGTACGGTGGATCGATCGTCACCTGATCGATGCCGAGTTAGATTGGTCGCTCTCCGATAGCAACGAGGAGGTGCGCATGATCACAATCTCTGACGACTCGCTCGATTTTTTGCGCTCGTTTGCAGAGGAGTACCGCGAAGACGTTGTGAGCCGCACCGAGGCGCGTCACATCTTGAAGCAGATCGACCGTAAGAAGATCAAAAAGCTAATTCGTGCGGGCGATGTCAAAGATGTCGAAGTCGACGAAGAAACACGCATCGTCGTAGGGAGCATCGAAGACTACCTACGTTCCCGTGAGGGGACGATCGAAGAAGAGGAGGACGAGTAACACGGTCGTGTTACTATTTACTATGCCCTCTTCACATATGCTGATCTCACATGTGTAAGTTCACGTGTAGAAATGGCTGAAGCTCTCTTGTCTGTTGGCTGGTAGGTCCTTAGGTCACAGGCCCCCTGACCTTGCTTGTATCTCAATGCAGCGTGTCAGGGGGGGCGCTTCCTGTAAGTCAAGAAACATTGCGAGGGGCAGAGCGGATCTTCCATTTCGTGCGGTCTTGTCTACGAGCGATCAGCAACCGCGGCATCCGCATCAAGCCACGTGTCGAGCTGCTCACGGAGCGAATCCACGTCAAATAGTCCCATGATGCGGTGCGTCACCATGCCATCAGGACTGATTAAGAGCGTTGTAGGCAGGGCATAGATGGATCCAAGCGCTTCTTCCAGGCCATCGTCCTGGCCCACCACGAGCGGATAGTTGATCTCCATATCTTCGGCATACGGCGTAACGACCTCAGCGCCCTCGTTGTCGCGCGAAATGCCCAGGACCACAAGTCCCTTGTCGCCATACTCGTTCTGCAGATCGATCAGGTCGGGAATCTCGTGGCGGCAGGGCGGGCACCAGGTTGCCCAGAAGTTGACTACAGCGACGCCGTCGACCGCGTCAAGCGTGATCTGGTCGCCGTCCATTGTTTCCAGGGTAAGGGAAGGCGCTGGGAAAGGCTCTTCAAGAGCTGACTGCTGAATCGCCGGATAGCCCTCGCCGTCGGTACTTGGCCCAATGGTGCGAGGCGCGTCAGCCGGATCCGGACGGTCGTTGTCAGACGTGCATCCAACACCAACCGCCAGCATTCCGGCGAGCAAAAGCGAAAGGAGGGCGCGAAAAGAAATCATAGGTCAATTTTGAGGTGGTGAAGAGCTTTCGTGAGCCGTTCAGCAGACACGCCATGGTGGTTTTCGTGCGCCACCACATCGCCCTGATGTACGAAGATGGCTTGTGGGGTTTCGTGACGTAGACTAAGATCATCGGCGATCTGGTCCGACACCTCGCGTGCAGACTGCACAACCACGCGATATACAGGATAGTCGTCGTGGTCGGCCTGCCACGTTCGCACGTTGCGTTCGGCCCAGGCGCTGGCCGGGCAGGTTGCGCTGTGCTTATAGATCAATACGGGCTGCTTCTGGGAAGCCTGGCGGGCCGCTTCCCAATCAGATAGAGACGTAAGCGAAGTCATTTCAGTGCTCATGCAGAACTAATTCCAATCCAAAAGTCAATCAACAAAGTGAAGGGTGAAGCGTTGACAGTTACACGCAATTACCACGCCGTTCTCGGCCGCATTCTTTCTTCTTAACAAGGCAACCAGGCGATCATGGCCCAACCGACAACCTCTGCCGACGATGTTCAGTGGGATCTAACGGATCTCTACGCCACCCCAGGTGCGTTGCGAAGCGACGTGGAGGCGTTACAGAAAGACGCGCAGGCGTTTGCCAGTACGCATCGCGGGCAGGTGGCTACTTACAATGCTGATGCGTTGGCGTCGATGCTCGATACGTACGAAACGCTTATGGATCGAGCCGGTCGAGCGCACGCGTATGCGTTCTTGCGGTGGGCTACAGATACCAATGACGATGAACGCGGCGCACTGTTGCAACACGTTCGCGAACAATATGCACAAATTCAGCAGCAGGTGCTCTTCGTGGAAGTCGAATGGGCTCAGGTCGACGATGCCCGTGCCGAAGCGTTGTACAACGACGAAGCCCTGTCAGACTACAAGCACTACCTCGAAGTTGAGCATAAGCAGGCCGAGCATGTGCTGAGTGAGCCGGAAGAGCAGGTGCTCTCCGAAAAAAACGTGACCGGCCATAGCGCCTGGACGCGCTTCTTTGATGAAACCTTGAGTCGCCAGCGCTACACGGTAGATGGAGACGAGATGTCGCAGCAGGAAATCCTGTCGCAGCTCTACGAGCCCGATCGCGACGTGCGGCGTACAGCGGCAGAGGCGTTCACCGAAGGACTCGTCGAGCAGCAGCGTCCGCTTACCTTTGTCTTCAACACGGTGCTCGCCGACAAAGCCTCAACCGACCGCCTGCGCGGGTACGACCACTGGCTACAGGCGCGCAACGCGTCGAACCAGGTAGAGCACGAAATGGTCGAGGCGCTGATCGAAGCCGTTACGGGGCGCTACGACCTTTCGGGACGCTTCTACCAGATCAAAAAGAAGCTGCTCAGGCTCGATACCATGTACGACTACGACCGGTATGCGCCCATCCAAGAGGCAACGACCACGTACGAGTGGGACGATGCCCGCTCGCTCGTGCTCGACGCCTACGGGCGCTTCCACCCGAAGATGGCCAACATCGCACGCCGCTTCTTTGAGCGCAACTGGGTCGACGCTTCTCTTGCCGACGGAAAGCGCAGTGGCGCCTTCAGTCACGGCACCGTACCCAGCGTACATCCCTATGTGCTCATGAACTACACCGGGCGCTCGCGCGATGTGCAGACGCTGGCCCACGAACTGGGCCACGGCGTGCATCAGTACCTTTCACGGGGCCAGGGCGTTCTGCAACAGAGCACGCCGCTCACCACTGCCGAAACCGCTTCTGTGTTCGGGGAGATGCTCGTCTTTCAGGAGCTGATGGAGACGCAAGATACGCCCGAAGACAGGCTGGCGCTGCTTGTCAGCAAGATAGACGACACCATGGCCACGGTATTCCGGCAGGTGGCTATGAACCGGTTTGAAGATCGGATTCACACGCATCGCCGCAACGAGGGCGAGCTCTCGCCCGACGCGTTTGCCAAGCACTGGATGGAGACGCAGCGCGCCATGTTCGATGGAAGCGTCACGCTGGGAGAGCACTATCGCCACTGGTGGAGCTACATCCCGCACTTTCTGCATACGCCGGGGTATGTGTACGCGTATGCCTTTGGCGAGCTGCTCGTGCTTGCGCTCTATGCCCGCTACCAGGAAGCCCCCGACGGATTCGCCGATCGCTACCTGTCGGTGCTCGAAGCGGGCGGGTCCGAATGGCCACACCGCTTGATGGAGCGCATGGGCGTCGACCTCACGAATCCGGATTTCTGGGAGGAGGGGCTCGTAGAGGTTGAGGCCCTCATCGACCGCGCCGAATCGCTCTCCGACACTGTATCGCCTGCTGCACATGCCTGATTATCCCGCAAACAACCCTGCTGGGCGCGTTCGCAACCAACCCGAGAATAACCAACGTGAGAGCAGCAAGCCATCGTTTTGGGATGAGCGCTACCGGGCACACGAACGTCTTTTTGGAGAAGCGCCAGACCCGTTTCTGGCGGATGCACTGCGTCAGCTCCCGCGCGCGCCATCGGTGATCGACGTAGGGGGCGGAGACGGTCGCAACACGCTTGCCGAGGTGGCGGCCTGTGAAGGCACCCTCACCGTGCTCGATTTTGCAACGAGCGCACTCGACACCGCTGCCGCCTGTGCAGCACAGGAGCAGCTCCCCTTCGCAGCCTTGCATGCCGATGTACGTGCCTGGCAGCCCCGAAAAACGTATGACGCGGCCGTGATAGCCTTCGTGCAGCTGCTGCCTGCAGAGCGAAAGCAGATGTACAAATGCCTGCGTAAAGCCGTGCGTCCGGGAGGACACATCATCGGACTCTGGTTTCGCGGCGACCACGCCAACGATGCGTACGACCGCATCGGGCCCTCAAAACCCGACCGCTACGTGGTCCCGGGTGAACTGCAAGAAGCCTTTGCGAGGGATACGATCCGCCAGTGCGCCGCCGTAGATCGGCGCGTACAGCAAGGACCGGTGCTGCGAGGCCATGCGGCGCTCATCCAACTTCATGCAATCCGCGAAGCATAAGCAGCTGCAAGGTCGTTGGCAGCGCATCTGAGGGCGCCACGCTGCGCATCCAACGCCCTGAAGGGGAACGGCTTAACTATACGGTTATACGGTTTAACCAAAAGCGGACTACGAACAGGGGGGGCGGTATTGCAAAATAACGCCCTGCGCCCTATTCTCAAAAAGAAAGCATGGACATACCTTCTCACTGATGTTGCTTAGCATAACAAACTATTATGCTTGATCTTAATCACATTCTCGTGCCGCGCGATTTCTCGTCAACCTCTGATCGGGCCCTGCAGTATGCACTGGACTGGGCACGGCGTACGGGAGCTACACTGCATGTGGTACATGCCAAGGTTCTGCATCAGAACATAGACCAGGAAACGGTCGAGGCCGAGCGCGGCACAATGAAGCAGCTGCGTGAGCAACTCCGCCACGTGCAGGGCAACGACATGAGCAAAGGGGCCGTAGACCTTAAGGAGGCGGTGGTACGCGACGTGGCGGCTGCGCCAGCCATTCTGGAGTATACGGAAGACCACGATATCGATCTGATTGTGATGGGCACGCACGGGCGGCGTGGAATGCGCCGCATGATCATGGGAAGCGTGGCTGAAGAGGTCGTACGCTATGCTGCATGTCCGGTGCTGACCGTGCGGGGCGAACCCGTAGACATGGCCGACGCGCCGGATCCCATTCAGACCATTGGCGTGCCGGTCGACTTCTCAACGCATTCTCGGGAAGCGCTTTTACATGCGGCTGCTGTAGCCGATCTGCTGGATGCCGACCTGTTCGTGCACCATGTTCTTGAAGATACGCTGCATCCGGCATTCTACGTGGGGGGCGTGCAGTCGGTGCACGACATCGACCCCGACATTGAAACCAAGGCGCTGGCGAAGCTTGATCGCTTTGTAGAAGAGGCCCTACAGGTGCCGGCATACAAGGACATTGTGGTGCGAACACGGGTCGACGTAGGGAGTGCAGCGCGGCTCATCTCTAAAGTGGCCAAGGAGGAAGACGTTGACCTGGTGGCGATGGCAACGCATGGGCGTACCGGAGGCACGACCTTTAGGCTGGGTAGCGTTACGGAAAAGGTGGTACGGCACACCCGGTGCCCGGTACTTACCGTAAAGGTGCACGGACGCAGCTTGTTGGCGACGGAGGAGGCAGCAGCAGATGCATCAGCAGCAGATGCGTCTACACCATAGCGTCTACGGCATAGCGCCTCCTGCAGTGTAGTAACGTCTACCTTTTTTACTCTGACCAAGCATGCCCATGGACACGATCGAACGCATTCTTGTACCGACTGATGGGGCAGGGCCTGCGTCGTGGGCCCTTGAACACGCCCGCTTCCTGGCCAACGAACACAACGCGACGCTGCATTTCATCCACGTATACACATCCGACGAAGGGCCCGTCGACTCGCTTGAGCTGGCGTCGTTTGAGTCGGAGGCGTCGATACCGGCGCCGGATGTACTCAACGATACGCCGTACCCGGTAGTCAAACGATCGGTCACGCATCCGTCGGTGCCCGATGGCATTGTGCGGTACGCCAGGCAAGAAGAGGTTGACCTCATCGTTATGGGAACGCACGGGCGCACCGGCGTGCACCGGGCTATGCTGGGAAGCGTGGCAGAGAAGGTGGTACGCCACGCCCACTGCCCGGTCTTGACCATACGCGAACAGACGCATCGCTCCCCGCAGCAGTCGATCGACCACATTCTGGCACCGATTGACTTCTCGTCGCACACGCATATTGTAACAGAGCAGGCCACTGCTTTTGCGAAACGATACGGCGCGCGCGTCACGCTGCTTCATGTTCTGGAAGACATAGCCGTGCCAACGACCTACGGTATCGATCCGATGATCACGGACTCAGAGCCTGTGCGGGCACGTATCACCGAACGTCTGAGCCGAGAGGCCGACATGCTGCGCGAGCAAGGCGTTGAGGTAGAGTCGCGGATTCGCAGCGGAAACCCGGCGGAGGAGATTCTTGCGCTGGCAGAGAACGACCAGGTCGACCTGATCGCAATCGCAACGGTTGGGCGCACAGGGATTGCCCGCTTTCTGCTGGGAAGCGTAGCAGAGAAAGTGGTGCGTCAGGCCCCATGTCCGGTACTCACGGCCCGACGACCGGGTCAGAAATAGAGGCACGTGTCTCCCGCTTTATCGGACGACAGATGGAAGGCAACGCCCCATTTCTCGAAGGTGGTCTGTGGGGGGCTCCCCCACAGAGAAGGTGGTCTGCGCACTGACAAGGCATGTAGGAAGTTCGCAGCCGATGCGAGATGCACGTTGTAGCTATCATAGAGGTGCGTACTCGGGTCGTCGGTTTCTTTTCATATACCGCTTATACTCATATGCTTGCCATAGATCGTATCCTTTACCCTACAGATCTCTCAGAAGGGGCCAAGCGCGCGTTTCCGTACGCAGCGTCTATGGCGTACCTGCATGGTGCTGACCTCCACATCCTCAATGTGGCGGGGCGTCACCTGTATAACTTTGAAGACCTGCGCAAAGAGTTTCCTGTGGAGCCAGACGCATTAGGCCAGTGGCTGCGTGAGGCGGGGATAGACCAGTTTTCGGTAGAGGATCTGACCCTCGTGCAGACCCAAAAGGAAGGGGCTGTTCCCGGAAAATATATCCTCTCATATGCAGAGGAGCATGATACCGACTTGGTTGTGATGGGTACACACGGACGCCGTGGCGTAGACCGTATGCTTCTCGGAAGCGTCGCCGAAGAGGTGGTGCGCCAGGCGCCATGTCCGGTGCTCACCGTTCGAAAGGCGCTTACGACGTCGCCTTCAAAGACCCTTCGCCGCGTTCTGGTGCCGATTGACTTCTCGGAGGCGTCGGAGCGTGCGCTCCAGCATGCTTACGAACTGGCCATGACGTACGGCGCTGAGATTGTGGCGCTTCATGCGATTGAGGAAGTAGTGCTGCCTATGGCCTATGGCGTAGCGCCAAAGCAAGTCGATGCTAAAGCCGTGCAGCCCGATGTCGAAAGTGCGCTCGCAGAGCTGCTCAAGAAGCATGTGGGTATTGAACATGCGCGCGCCGAGGTGCGCGTCGGGTATCCGCCGCAGCAGATCTTAGAAGCGATCGAAGAGGAATCAGCGGACCTGGTTGTGATGGGCACTCATGGTCGCGAGGGGCTAAACCGACTGCTTATGGGGAGCGTGGCGGAGCGGATTGTGCGCCATGCTGCGTGTCCGGTGCTCACCCTTCAGCAAGAAAGCCGGTCGCTACTTCCTACCTGACGGTTTGCGCGTAGTTAGCAACGCTCGGCCTCGCACGAGGCAGACCGAGGGGCTTGCCCGTATGCAGTCTTTCATTGAGTTACATATATATCCACTGCTCTTATGACGTTAAATAACATTCTTGTAGCTACCGATTTTTCGGATACATCGCAAAACGCGTTTAAGCAAGCTCTTCTTTTTGCCGAGCGGTTTGGGGCGACGCTCCATGTGTTGCACGTTGTTGATAATATGGATGCCAGTTGGTATGGCATTGAGGATGCAAAAGAGCGTGCGACAGCCCTACGTAAAGCGATCAAGCAGCAGGCAGGCCAGATGCTGCACGAGATGGTCCCCGATAACCCCGATGTGGAGGTCAACACGCACGTCTCGATGCAGCTAAGCTTCGACGTGTCTGCTACCATTCGCGAGTATGCTGAGGAGCGCGGCATGGACCTGATTGTGATCGGAGCCCGTGGGCAGACCGATCGCAGTCCGCATGCGCTTGGGCGTGTGGCCAGCGAGGTGATCGAGGAGGCGCCGTGTCCGGTGCTTACAGCTGCGGAAACGCCTCCGTGGGTAACAGGACGGGAGCCGCTCGACGAAATTGTTGCGCCGGTCGACTTTTCGCCGCACTCGCATCAAGCGTATCTGCATGCACGCCATATAGCGGCCGCGTTCGACGCGGTGCTCCATCTGGTTTTTGTTGCCGAGTCGCGCACCGTACCCGTGTTTAGCGACACCGGCCTTCCAGGTCTTAAGCAGATGGATATGCCGAAAGAGATCGTCGAAAACAGCCGCGCGGCCCTGCAGCATATGATTGACCATGCCGATGGGCCATCGGTTCAGCACGAGATCCACATTGAGAAAGGACAGCCGGCCGCGGTTGTGCTTGACTTTATCGAACGAAAAGGGATGGACCTGGCCGTAATTGCTACACGCGGTCAATCTGCACTTAAGCGTCTCTTGCTGGGAAGCACAACGCGCCGCCTTCTGCGGATGGCTTCATGCCCTGTCATGACCCTGCGGGCCACGTCCACAGACGGCGACGCATAACGCCATTGCGTGGGTGCCATTGCGATGGGCATTGCGTGCCCAGGTGCTTGTTCGTGCTCAGGCACGCCCCCCCTAAAGAACCCAGGTGTGGGTTAGCGAGTGGGGGGAGTGCTGCAGAGCCGGCACGGCATGCCAGATGGCATGCGAGGCATCAGCGCGGCACCTTGGTCTCCTCACTGTCGGCATCGTAGGGCCAAGAAAGCGGGTCGGACTCGTAGTCTTCGACTTCTTTCCGAAAGGCCTCGATACCTGAAAAGCGGTCTTCGGCATCCATTTCACCTTCAGAGGTCTCCGAAAGCGGTGTGGGAAGCTCCTCCTCAGGGATAAAGGGTTCTGCGTCTTGTGGGCTGGGTTTGCTGGCAGGCGTTTTGCTGATAGCACGGGCAACGATCATGAGCGGTCCGGCGATAGCCGCAGCAATAAAAGCAGCGATGCCTGTATTGGCCCAATCAGCGTTGCCAGCAACCATAATCTGCAAGAGGCTGACAATGAAGAGCAACGTTGAGACAGCAAAGAAAATCCCCAACCCCCAGACGGCAGGGCTTGCAGGTCGAACCGTGGCCGGCTGTGTTGACATTGCCTGTTTGTGAGCGGTACGTGCCCGCGACTGCGCATATAGGTACAGGGGAGCCCAGATAAGAAGCATACCAATGCCGCTTCCAAGACCAATCGCCCAGAATGTGATGCGCTCCAGGTCGACAAACATGCCAACAAGCGCTCCAAACGTGAGGAGTCCTAAAACAAGTCCGATAACGTTAAGAAAGCGAATCATGGGGTACATTCGTAACATAAGGGGGGAACAGAGCAGCGGGCACAGCCTCTTCGGGAGGGGGCAGGCTGCAAGCGATGCATGGGGTAATAGCCTTTACTGTTCGAATCCAGCAAAAGGGAAAGAGACACATCGCGTGCCCTTACAGTACAGTAGACAACCGGTCGTGTCGTGCGCCAACGCGACCGAGAGGCACGAGGACAGGACGCAAGCGCTGTAATCCATTGGCGTACGTGTAGGCGCCATAACAACACATTCCATAGGTAGAAATGGATGAGTCTGGATGTGTGCAGTCGTGTTCAGCGAGCAGGGTACACATGATACGTGAAGAGATCTGCGGCAAATGAATGCCACTGGGCGCCACCCCGACCCGTTCATTTTTTATTCACCCCTGGTTATTGAACCAGTGTATTTGCAATACCGTTGTAACTTTTGTCATATCCCAGAGCTCATCGAGCCCCTTTGCTGCATGACGTTTTATGCATTCGGTGTCAACCATACTTCGTCGTCTGTAGATGTCACGGAGGCGTTTAGCGCGTCGACTGAGGCCCAGGCGCGCATGTACGAGCACTTCGATCTGAGCGAAGATGCTGAGATTGTGCTTGTTTCTACATGCAACCGTACCGAAGTATATCTTTACGGGCGCTTTGCTGATTGCATGCACGTACAGCATGTTCTTGCTCAGCATGCCGGTTTTTCTTCGTGGCCCTCGGGCGATGCCTTCATGCTGCAAGACGAAGCGGCTATTCGACACGTCCTGCACGTTACCAGCGGACTGGATTCGGTCGTCGTTGGTGACGGACAGATCCTTTCGCAGGTGAAAGAGGCCTACCAGCATGCGATCGACCATAACAGTGTGCATTCGCTGATGCACCGCCTCATGCACACGGCCTTCCGGGCAGCCAAGCGTGTGGTACATGAAACGAGCCTTTCCAACGGCTCTGCATCAATCTCCACAGCCGCTGTTGCGATGGCTGAGGAGTTCTTTGCTCAGTACGGATTTAGTGATCTGAGCGAGCAAGATGTGCTTGTGCTCGGTGCGGGTAAAATGGGTGCGCTCGCTCTTCATGCCCTGACCAACTACGCACCGACTTCGGTGACGCTTTCAAACCGAACTGGATCGGCAGCGCACGAGCTGGCAGCGCAGCACCATGGCGTCGATGTTGTTGCGTGGGACGCGCGCAATGAGGCGCTCCAAGATGCCGACATCGTTGTCGTCACAACCGGAGCCCCCGAGCCCGTCCTGACCCCTGGCAATGCCCCTGAACGTCCCTACAAACCGTTGCCTGCATTCGTGATAGATGTTGCCGTGCCGCGCAACGTTTCTCCTGCGCTCAACGACAACGCAGACTATGTGGTGCGCGACATGGATTCCATCGAAGACTGGACGTCCAGCGTTCAGGCGCAGCGGCGCTCTGAAATACCACGCGCTGAAGCGATCTGCGAGGAGCTACTTAGCGACTTTGTGACGTGGGTCTTTCATCAGCAGGCGCTGCAGCCTGCAATCCAGGCTATTCGTAACACCTTTGAGGGCATCCGTTCGAAGGAAGTAGAGCGCCATGCGCATCGCATTGAGGGCATGGACCGCGCCGAGATCGATCGTCTCACGCAGTCGATCATGCAGAAGCTGCTCGCCGTGCCCATCGTACGACTCAAAAATGTAGACCCCGATAGCATCAACTTTGTGCACGGGATCCGTCTGTTGCATGCGCTCTTTACGCGGGCCGATCACAAAGAAGAATCGGACATGCTGCCAGAACGCAGTGATACAAGCACACCCTCACTTTCCGATACTCCTCGACACGGGGCAACCGAGCACCACGCAGAACGAGATTCTACCGAATCCAAAGCGCAGTGCCCGTATGAAGATGTCATGTCAGATTCTGCCGATCATATCAGTGCCCTGCTGCGCGCTCCGCATCCCTCTTAAATCGACTGCGGCGAATGAAGGAACGTCGTCGCGAACCTAAAGCAACGTGCGAATCTGGCGGAACATGCATCTCTGAGCGTCTACAGACCGTTTGGGCGGAAGCCTGAGTGAACGCTGGCAACGGGTTCGAAGAACATAGACGGACACGAGGGATAAACGCCTCCGATCGGCTCGTACCTTCTTTACTGCTGTTCTCATTCCTATATGTCTCGTTCCGAAATGGTCATCGGTACGCGTGGAAGCACGCTCGCGCTCTGGCAGACCCGTCGCATGCAACGTCGCCTGCAGCGACATGGCCACGAAAGTACGTTGCAGCGCATCTCTACACGGGGCGACCGCATCCAAGACGTACCCATTTCGGAGATCGGCGATGAATCGGTCTTTACCAAAGAGCTTGACCGCGCCTTGCTTGACGGGCGCATCGACTGTGCCGTCCATTCGCTGAAAGACCTTCCATCGCGTCTGCCTGAAGGCATTGTGCTTGCCGCGGTCGGACGCCGCGCATCGCCCTTCGATGCGTTTGTTGGGCACCCCGACACGACAGAGGGGCTGCACGACCTGCCGAAGGGAGCGACCGTGGCTACAGCATCGCTCCGGCGCCGCGCGCAGCTGCTGGCGTGGCGCGACGATCTGAACATCGTTTCGGTACGGGGCAACGTCGACTCGCGCCTCGAAACGCTCGCGGAAAGCGACTGGCACGGCATGGTGCTCGCTGTAGCCGGACTGAAGCGCCTGGATCGTGAAGATGTGATTCGGACCGTTATTCCGCCGGAGGTGATGGTACCAGCTGTGGGGCAGGGGGCACTGGCGATCACCTGCCGTACCGAAGACAGCGCGCTGCGTACGCTGCTGCGGGGCGCCGTGCATCACCTCGACACCGACGCCGCAATCACGGCAGAACGAGGGTTCATGAAGCGCATCGAGGGCGGATGTCAGGTGCCCACCGGGGCGTGGGCGCGTCTCAACAGCGAAGGGACGCTCGTGATCGACGGGTGCGTAGCAGCGCTCGACGGGAGCGCCTCGTTTCGGGCGCAGAAAACGGCATCGGTCGAGCAGGCGGCTATGGCAGGCGCCGAACTGGCTGAGGAGCTGCTGGATGCCGGGGGGGCTGAGGTGCTCGCTCGCATCCGAAATGCAGCGTCGGCATAAGCACCTACTCCAAATGAGCAATTAGACTGCTGTCAGGGCCATGCCCGATCAACCACTCGCCGTTCTGCTTCGACAGGCACGCCCGGGTGCCGATGGCAACGACCCGTACGAGCATGCGCTGCGCAGCATAGCGTACCCCGCGACATGCCAGCCGGTGCTCGCGTTCGACCTGCAGGATCCGCGTGCCCTGCGCGTGCTACTGCAGCGCCCCGCTCGCTACGACGCGCTCATATGTACCAGTCCACGGGCGGGACGTGCGCTGCAAGAGATACTGCCCCCCAATCACAAACTGTACGCGTCATGGACTGCAAAGCCGACCTACGTGACGGGCCCCCGCACGGCTACAGTGATCGATGCATGGGGCGGGCAGCCCGTCGGGCAGGAAGCCGGCAACGCAACGGCGTTGGCTCGGCGCATCATTGCAGATACAATAGCAGATACAATGGCAGATACGCCTGCGTTGCTTCTTTTCCTCTCCGGCAATCGTCGTCGTAACACCTTGCCGCAAGCGCTCACCGAAG
>NZ_JARWGJ010000043.1:0-2790 GCF_040409695.1 Longimonas sp. | reverse complement strand
GACTATCTGCAGGATATGGACGGCATGTACGGGCACGAAAACGCCCGCCGCCTTTCCGCTATGGGCCCAACCAACGGGCTGGTGGATGCCGCAGGCGTTGAGCACACCCACACGGTGCCCGAAGTCGCCCGGTGGGCAGCTGCGCAGGTTGAACAGGCGTAGTCCTTCGTATCCACCTGGCTTTTACACCAACCGTTTGTATTTATGGATACGCTTATTCTTCGCTTCGATGCGCCGCTCATCAGCTTCGGCGCGCCGATTGTAGACAGCCACGGAGTGATTCAGCCCTACCCGGCGCTGTCGATGATGACCGGGCTCATTGGCAACGCGCTGGGCATCGACCACCGCGAGTCCGACCGGCTGCAGCGCCTGCAAGAGCGCTTGCGCTACGCCTCGCGCCGCGACCGCAAGGGCCGCCAGATTCAGGACTACCAGACGGTGAACCTGGGCGCGCCGTACATGGACGACGACCGCGCCTGGACCACGCGGGGTACGCTGGAGACGCGCAAGGGCGGCTCTGCCAGCAGCGGCACGCACATCCGCCAGCGCGACTACTGGGCCGACGCGGTGCATACGGTGGCGCTGACGCTCGATCCGGCAGACGAGGCGCCAACCCTTGACGAGGTCGAAGCCGCGCTGCATCACCCGGCGCGGCCGCTTTTCCTGGGACGCAAGCCGTGCCTTCCAGCGGGCGATCTCGTAGTTGAGCGGCGTGCTGCGTCCAGTCTGGTGGATGCGCTGCGCCACGCCCCCCTGCACGACCGGGCCGACCACCAGGGCGACTCCGACGCCACCTATCCTGCCTGGTGGCCTGTTGACTCTGCCGCCGATGCCTCAGGGACTCCCAACGCCACCCGCCGCCCCGTCACCGACCAGCGCGACTGGACCAACCAGATCCACGTCGGCCAGCGCTGGATTGCGGCGGGGGATCTTTCTGTTGAATCTACCCCCACTTCCCATGACTAACACAACCGCCACCGCCTCCCTCCACATGATCCAGTTGCAGCTGGATGCGAAGGGACTGACCACGCTCGGACGCATGCTCGGCCTTCCCCTGCGGCAGACCGATACCAACTATCTGGTGCACTGCGCGCTGGGTGAGCTTTTTCAGGATCAGGCGCCCAAACCCTACAGCATCGAAAACGACGGCGCGCCCGGACGACAAGTGCAGGTGCTGGGATATACCGATGTAGATGATGAAACCCTGCACTCCCTGGCGCAAGGCTTCGCCTCCCCCACGGTCTACCAGATCGGCCAGTGGGAGCGCCTCGCCTCCAAGCCCATGCCCGACACCTTTCCCGACGGTATGCGCCTCGGCTTCGAACTGCGGGCCTGTCCGGTGATCCGCAAGTCCTCGGCCGGCAGCGGCACCAACAAAAAGGGTCAAGAGCGCACCTGGAGGGCCGGGCAGGAGCTCGATGTTTTTCTGGCGCGGCAGTGGACCAGCGACGAATCGCTCGACCGTGAGGCCGTTTACGTGAAGTGGCTACAGGACCAGTTCAGCACGCGCGGGGGCGCTGAGCTCATCGATGCCGGGGTGGAGCGCTTTTCGATTGAACGGATGGTGCGCCGGACGAAGACAGACGCAAACGGCGACCGCACGGCCCACACCGTAAAGCGCCCCGATGTCACCCTCAGCGGCACCCTCACCGTCACCGACAGCGACGCCTTCCAGGCGCTCCTCCGCTCCGGCATCGGGCGGCACAAGAGCTTCGGCTTTGGGATGCTGAAGGTGCGGCGGGCGCGGTGAATGAAAATGGGGAAGCGGAGAGTTGTAGGTGGTACCTGTCGTTTTCTATCCTCTGCGGGTGTGTTGCTTCGTCCATTACACGGCTACGGGCTTGATCTTGAAGGATCCCTCCCGTAGGTCGCTCTGTTGACTTCATGGCATGGTAGCAAGAACGACTCATTGTCGGTAATCGCTCACTCCACACTTGGGACCCGAAGAGTATGAACTGGCACGACCGTATTAAAATCAGGCCCGATGTCCTCAGTGGCAAGCCCGTTGTGAAAGGGACCCGCATTTCTGTCGTTTTCGTCGTAGAGTTATTGGCCCACGGATGGTCAGTAGAGGACCTGCTCGAACAATATCCAGCCCTCACACGAGAAGATGTGCAGGCATGCTTGCATTACGCAAGTGAGGTTTTGAAGTCGGATCAGGTGGACCCACTCTCGAAGTCGGGCAGTGCGTGATGAGACTCCTCGCAGATCAAAATATTCCTCGACACACGGTGGATGCGCTCCGTGCGAAAAGCCACGACGTCTTATGGGCACAAACCGCATGCCCGGGTGCCCCCGACCATGTGCTGCTCAAAACAGCTGTAGAGGAAGAGCGAGTGGTTCTTACATTCGACAAAGACTTTGGTACGCTCGCGTTTCATGCCGAACTGCCTGCCGAGTGCGGCACCATACTGCTCCGGTTTATGCCGGTCCTTCCGGAAATGGTTACGACAATTCTAATTGACGCGATCAAGGACCAAAAAGAATGGGTAGGCTATTTTTCAGTGGTGGAGGAAGAGCGCATTCGTGTTCGGCCCCTCGATAGGTAGCAATTGGTGCTCCGTTCATCATTTCAGCATCCTGACATATGCCCCTCAAAGGACGCCTCGGACTCGAAACCGCCCGCATTCCCCATGCCGATCGGCACGGACTCATGTGGTTGGAGCGTGGACGGTTGGCTGTGGAGGCCGGGAATCTTGTGTTCACCACCGCCGGATTCTATGACATTGATGCGGGGGCCTACGACATCCCGTTTCAGCAGATCTCGAACCTGCTGCTCGGGCCGGGCAC
>NZ_JARWGJ010000042.1:0-15913 GCF_040409695.1 Longimonas sp. | reverse complement strand
ACGGTGGGCCGGAAGAGGCCGAGCGCGTACGTACCTGGCTCGATGCACGGCGCGACTCCCTCCGGATTCTACAGAGCCGTATGTACAGCGCAGGCCCAGATGCTCCGCTGCTATGGGGCATCTCCGTTCCGCCCGTCTCAGACCGTTAATCCCCTCTTATTTCCGTAACCTGCATAGCGAGCAACAACCTGCCTATGTGCCTGATTATTCTGGGTGTGGAAGCCCATCCCGATTATCCGCTTATCATGGCGAGTAACCGCGATGAGTTCTATGCGCGACCGACCCGTCCGGCCCGGTGGTGGCCGAGTGCGCCTCATATCTGTGCCGGACGCGACTTAAAAGCAGGCGGTACCTGGTGCGGTCTCACATGCGACGGGCGGTGGGCCGCGCTGACCAACGTCCGCAACCTGCACCGCACGTTTCCAGACGGCCCCACGCGCGGCACAGTTGTTACAGACTACCTGCGCGACGACACCGCCCCCGAGCACTACCTGTCGGCCTTGCGCCAGCTTACGCCACGTGCCCCGTTCAACTTGCTTTTCGGGCGCGGAAGTACGGCCTACTACATGGCTCACCCTGATCGTGACCCGCAGGCTGTAGAGCCTGGCTGGCACGGGCTAAGCAATGCCCATCTCGATACGCCGTGGCACAAAGTGAACCGGGGCAAGCAGCGCATCATCGACGCGATCGGCGCCACCGTGCATCCTGAGCACCTGCTCGATGCGCTCTATGACCACGTGCCGGCCCCAGACTCGCTCTTGCCCGACACCGGACTTCCCCCGGAAAAAGAGCGCCAGGTCTCGTCGATGTTTATTTCAGGGGAGGCGTACGGCACCCGCGCCTCCACCGTTATGCTGCAGCATCGGGGCGGGCGCTTCCTGTTTGCTGAGCGGCTCTACGTGTACGGACAAGAAGCTACCACGCGCACCTTTACGTGCGACCCGTCTGTGCCGGAGCCTGCCGATACAGCCCGCAGCGCACCAAACGACATGCTTCAGCCTGCGTAGCAATGGTAGCGTGATCTTCTCACAACGTGCTACCAGACCTATGGCTACCATGCGTGCTGTTGTTGTCGAAACCCCTGGCGATCCCGACGAGATGACGATCGGCTCCATTGAGCGTCCGGAGCCGGGTCCTCATGAGGTGCGCGTTCGCGTGCAGGCGACGGCGTTGAACCGGGCCGACACCTATCAGCGGCGCGGGCACTACCCACCGCCAGAAGGCGCGCCCGCCACGCTCGGGCTGGAGGCGGCAGGTGTTGTCGATGCCGTTGGCGACGCTGTTGTCGACTGGGCAGCGGGCGACCGGGTGTGTGCCCTGCTTGCAGGGGGCGGATATGCCGAGTACGCAGTCGTTCGGGCCGACCATCTCATTCCGGTGCCCGATGCGGTCGATATGACCCAAGCCGCGGCGCTACCCGAGGTGTTCCTGACGGCCTACCAGGCGCTCCACTGGCTGGCCGACCTGCAACAGGGCGAAACTGTGCTTATTCACGCAGGGGCCAGCGGCGTAGGTACCGCAGCCACGCAGCTGGCACGGCTGCAGAATGCCACCATCATTGTTACCGCTTCGAGGGCGAAACATCCAACCTGCCATGAGGTGGGCGCAGACCATGCCATCGATTACACCGAAGACGACTTTGCTGAGCGGGTACCCGCCATCACGCAGCAGCAAGGGGTCAACGTCGTGATCGACTTCGTGGGCGCGCCGTACTTCAACCGCAACATCGACGTGATGGCTACCGATGCACGCCTCGTTCAGCTGGCGACTATGGGCGGCAGTACGGTCAAAGAGATGTCGCTACGAGCGCTCATGGCCAAGCGCATTCACATTTACGCGTCGACCCTGCGCAGCCGGTCTGATGCGTACAAAGCCCAGCTCATCCGCGACTTTATGTCTGATGTCTACCCGCACTGGAGCGGCGGCACGGTAGCGCCGGTCATCGACTCGGTTATGGATTGGGCCGATGTCGTAGAGGCACACCGCCGTATGGAAGACAATGCCAACGCGGGCAAGATCGTGCTGCAGGTGGATGCATAGCGCTCGGAGCCCCGCGACAGCTCGCCGTCTAACAGAAACGCCCCCGCATCCTCCTGCAGCAGAAGCAGACAGATGCGGGGGCATGCAGCTCAATCGTGAGCCGGGTCGCATAGAGCAGAGGCCACGCCGCCTCGTTACTTGACCTCGCCCTCGTCGATGAGGCGCTGTAGCGTGTCGAGGTTGGCCTGCACATGCTCGGCCGACGTGTCGAGCAGAGCGCGCTCGTCATCGTTGAGCTCGACTTCGATGATCTCCTCAACACCACCGGCTCCCAGCACGATGGGCACGCCAATGAAGAACCCTTCCAGGTCGTATTCGCCGTCTACGTACGCGGCGGCGGGCAGCACGCGGCCATTGTCTTTGATGATCGCCTCAGTCATTTCCGCAGCGGCTGCGCCGGGGGCGTACCAGGCAGACGTTCCCATAAGGTCAACGATCTCGCCACCGCCGCCTTTGGTGCGCTCCACAATGGCATCGATGGTTTCGTCGTCGAGCCACTGGGGAAGGGGGATGCCGCCAATCGTGGTATACCGGGGCAGGGGCACCATCGTATCGCCGTGGCCGCCCATGAGAAGCGCCTGAATGTCGCGCACCGATACGCCGAGTTCGTTGGCGATGAATGCGCGGTAGCGCGCGGTGTCGAGCACACCGGCCATACCCATAACGCGCTCTGCGGGGAACCCACTGGCTTCATACGCGACGTAAGTCATTACGTCGAGCGGGTTCGACACCACGATGATCGTGGCATCTGGGCTATGCGCTACGAACTGCTCCGTTACGCTCTTTACAATGTTTGCGTTTTTGGCCAGCAGGTCGTCGCGGCTCATGCCCGGCTTGCGTGGCAGGCCCGCGGTGATGATGCAGACCTCGGAGTCGGCGGTGTCTTCGTAGTCGGTCGTACCCGTAATGTACGTATCAAAGCCGTGGATGGGGGACGACTCGACCATGTCGAGCGCTTTGCCCTGCGGCACACCGTCTTTGATGTCCACCATAACCACTTCTTGAACCATGTCTTTGCGAGCAACGCATTCGGCGACGGTTGCGCCTACGTTGCCAGCGCCAATAACTGTGACTTTCATAACACTGGGGAGTCTCTGAAAAGAAAGGGGATACAGACGCTTAAGTATAGCAGGGCCATACTGCTATTGTAGCCAATATTTCGCAAAAAGAAGGAGCGATGAGGCAACGCGCAGGCGCTTATCGGTTGTAGACCCTGTAAGCATTTGGTAAGTTACTCTCTCGCTGTTCCGGAGGCATTGGGTCTCGCCCAAGGCTTAACTGCCAACCGCCCCCAACCGTCGCCGCTGTTGTTCGCTGTTAACGCATCGCTATGTCCACCCTCGACCAGACCTGCTTCGTCGTCACCGATACCGAAACGACCGGCCCTAAAAAAGAGCGGGATCGGGTTATCGAGATTGGTGCGGTGAAGGTGCAGCACGGCGAGGTCGTCGAACGCTTTCAGTCGCTGGTTAACCCCGATCGCACCGTGCCCAAAAACATTCAGCGGCTCACGGGCATCAGCACCGCGATGGTGATGGATGCGCCTCCTATGGCCGATGTGATGCCTGCCTACCTCGACTTCCTGGACGATGGCGTGCTGGTCGCGCACAACCTGTCGTTTGACGAGCGTTTTTTGAATGCCGAACTGGGCCGGCTCGGGCGCAAACCGATTGAGAACCAGACGCTCTGCTCGCTGCGCCTGGCCCGTCGCCTGCTGCCCGGACTTAAGTCACGCGGGCTCTCGGCACTGTCGACCTTTTACAACGTGCGTGTGAACGGGCGGCATCGGGCTCTGGGGGATGCGGAGGCTACCGGGCGCATCTTGCTGCGCTTCTTGAACCAGTGTGCCTTTGAGCATGGCATCGACACGCTCGACGAGCTTATGCGCTTTCAAGGGCGTTCGTACCGTAACGTACGAAAGCCACCGGCGCATGTGGAGCGGCTGCGCAACGAGGTGTTGCCCGACATTCCCGATGCGCCTGGGGTCTACTTCTTCAAGGCTGGCAACGGTACCACGCTGTATATCGGCAAAGCCAAGCAGCTGGCGAACCGGGTACGCAACTACTTTACCGGGATCGAATCGAAGCCGGCGCGCACGCGCAAGCTGGTCAAGAAGGCGCGTACGGTCACGTGGCAGACGACCGACACCGAACTGGAGGCGCTTCTGTTAGAGTCGCGCCTCATCAAGGAGGAGAAGCCTACGTACAACCGGGCGCAGCGGCGCTACCGTCGTCGCCCCTTCCTCATGCTCAATCGCACCGAGGACTACCCGCAGCTGGGCTGGTCGTACCGGATGCAGGATCCGGAGGCGGCCTACTACGGGCCGGTACGCAACGCCGACCAGGCCGAGCTTATCATCGATATGGCTGCGCGGCTGTATCCGCTACGCGAGTGCGACGACGACACGCTCCGCCTCGGGCAGCGCTGCCTCTATGCCGACATGGATCGCTGCCTGGCTCCTTGCGAAGACGATGTAGATATGGCCTACACGGAGGCGGTCGACGCGCTCGAAACGTTCTTGCAGGGGCGTTCTACCGAGCTGCTCGACTACCTGCACACGCGGATGCAAGAGGCCTCGGAGCGACTTGATTTTGAGCGGGCCGCCCAGTTTCGCGATGGCCACGAAGCGGTTGAGCGGTTCGTGCGCCGGCAGCGCCTCTGGCAGGCGCCCATCCGCGAGCGTCAGGGCGTGATCTGGTATGTCGACGACGTGTCGGGCCGCGTGCACGGGCTCTGGGTGCATCATGGTCGCCTGCGCGGTACCACAACCTACGAGGCGGATACGGTGGCATCCCATAGAGACCGGGAAACACGTATCGACCTGGACGAGCCGATATCAACGTGGCTGGCTGCATCGGCAAACGGCGATGTATTCTCAAAGCGGGCCATCGACGAGATCCGGCTATGCATGCACTGGCTCTACCGAAAGCGTGACCGCGTTCAGGTCGTAACGTGGGATGGCGATAGAGACAGGTTCTACAGGCGTATACAACGGGCCTGGGCAGCGCTGCAGACCAACTGAGAAGGCAACTTGTGGCGCCTTCAGGCTGGATATATGCGGTGCTCTGCGGGGCGTGAAAAAACTTTTTAGGAATGCGTGTCCGGTTATGCAGGCGTATTGCGCTTGGTTAATTGGTCGGGGAGTCCTGCCCTGACCTCCACATTGCGCCGAGCCCTGCCGGACTCGGTAACGGTTTTGGCGCAACACGCGCAGTGCTTCCCACGGGGGACGGGGAAGCCTGCGCTTTTTTTGTTGGGCGACTGGTTTGTTTGGGGGCTATCCTTCTGGGAGCAATGCAGTCGTTATGCCAGATCCAGTGCCGCATTGCAGTCGGGTGTCGCATTGCAGGATCGCTCCTCTGCGGGGTAACGGAGCACGCGGAGTGGCTTCAGATGCAGCGACTCACCCTTGCGGCACATGCTCGAACGTGCCCTGATAGACGGCGCGCGCGGGGCCGTCGAGGTACCATGGGGCGGGCGCTTCCGGGTCAGAAGCTGGCCCGACCTCGAAAGTGCCCCCCGGGGTGTGCACAGTGACCGGTGCCGAAACGTGGCGCTGCTTCAGGGCTACGGCAGCCGTACCCACCACGCCCGTGCCACAGGCGAGCGTCTCCGCTTCCACGCCTTTCTCATACGTGCGCATACGCAGGGTCTGGTCGTCTTCGACATAGGCCAGGTTTACGTTCGTGCCTTCCGGGGCAAACGCCTCGTTGTGACGCACGGGCGGGGCTATCGTAGCGAGCGGCTGGTCGTCAAGGTGGTCTGTAAAGGCAACGACGTGCTCGGTGCCCGACCAGATCTGATGCCATGTTAGCGGGTGTTCGTGGGCGTCGTGAAGCGAGCAGTTGGCCTCGTAGCGCGAGGGCGCAGGCACCCACAGGCGAACAGGTGCATCGGCAGCGTCGGGCACATCGGCTGCGTAGCGTCCGGCGTCGGTCTCAAAGACGAGCCGCGAGTCGCCAATGCCCGCTTCGTAGGCGAAGCGCGCCAGGCAGCGGGCGCCGTTGCCACACATCGTGGCATGCGACCCGTCGGCGTTCACATAGCGCATCCGGAAGTCGGTGGTAGATGCATCCTCAGGGGCGACCGGGTCAAGGGCCAGGAGGCCGTCGGCTCCGATTCCACGCCGGCGGTCGCACCACCGGGCGGCCAGCTGCTGCAGCTCTGGATACGTGAACCGGTAGAAGCGGTTATCGAGCACAACAAAGTCGTTACCCGCTCCTTCCATTTTCGTAAACGATACAATCAGGTTAGGCATAGTGCAAACAAACACTGAAACGGTACATAATAGACGCTACGGGGCACAACCCCTCATTCGTAGTTTTCCTTAACTTGGCTCTCCCGCTGTCCTTGGCTGAGAAACGGTTTAGCATAAACGATACCGACCCGCTCCTTCTTTTCGGATTCAACGACCTTCACCTGCGCAAGGTTGAAGAGGCATTTCCTGATGCCTCGATAACAGCACGCGGGACGACCGTGTATGTTGAAGGCCCCGAGGATACGATCGATGTCGTGGAGGCGGTCTTCAAAGAGCTTATGGTGCTTTTGGAGCGCAACGACGCGCTGGCAGAAGAGGACGTTGATACCGTCCTTGCACTGGAGCAGTCCGATGGGGCTCCGCCTGCCGCGCCTACCGGTCCGAATACGGTGGTGCTTCACACGCCGTCGGGTGAGACGATCCAGCCGCGCACACCGAACCAGGCGCGCCTGGTCGAGACGGCACAGAAGAATGACGTTGTGTTTGCAATTGGTCCGGCAGGTACGGGGAAAACGTACATGGCGGTAGCGATGGCCGTAGCGGCCCTTCGCGAGCACCGCGTAAAGAAGATCGTGCTGGCGCGCCCGGCTGTAGAAGCAGGCGAGCAGCTCGGGTTTCTTCCGGGCGACTTTTACGAAAAGATCGATCCGTACCTGCAGCCGCTCTACGACGCGCTGGGCGATATGATGCCGCACGAGCAGCTGGCCGAGTACATCGAGACCAACCGGGTGGAGATTGTCCCGCTCGCGTACATGCGCGGCCGAACCATGAAGTCCGCCTTCGTCATCTTGGATGAGGCCCAGAATGCGACGACCCGTCAGATGAAGATGTTCTTGACGCGCCTGGGACCGAACAGCCGCACGATTGTAACGGGCGACGTGACACAGACCGATCTCAAGAACCGGAGCAAGAGCGGGCTCGTGCAGGTGCAGCACATCCTGGAGGGCATTGAGGGCATTGACTTTGTCTATCTTACGCCCAAAGACGTGGTGCGTCATCGCCTGGTGCGCGAGATTATCGCCGCGTACGAAGAGCATGAGTAGCGGACGCGCGACCGTCAGGGCCCGCTCGAAAGCGAGGGGTGGGCTCATGCCGCCATCGAGCCCGGCACGATGAGCCGGAGCGTTCGCTTTCCCCTTACCTGTTTTCCTCATCACGCACCCCATTTCTGTGTCTCTGTCTGCTCAGCAGCGCTTTAAGATCTTTTCGGATCCGGTACACGGGTTTATCTCGGTGCCAAAGAATCTGATTATGGATCTGATCCAGACGCCTGAGGTGCAGCGGCTGCGGCGCATTCGTCAGCTGGGGGTGGGGCATCTGGTGTTTCCGGGCGCCGAGCACACGCGGTTCAACCACGCCCTGGGTGCAATGGCGCTGATGCACGACGCGCTCACGAGCCTCTCAAACAAGGGCACGCCCATTGCACCGGAAGAGCATACCGCTGCGCTGGCTGCGGCGCTCTTGCACGACGTGGGGCACGGCGCGTTTTCGCATACGCTGGAGCACGAGCTGATACGCGACTTTCACCACGAGGAGATGAGCCGCGTGCTGCTGGTGCACTTGAACGAGCGCTTCGACGGGGCGCTCAGCACCGCAATAGAGATCTTCGACGGCACCCATGCGCGCCCGTGGATGCACCAGCTGGTGTCGAGTCAGCTCGACATGGATCGCCTTGACTATCTGCGGCGCGACGCGTTTTACACGGGCGTAGCTGAGGGGGAGGTGGGCGTGCAGCGCATCATCAAGACGCTGCGCGTGCATCCGCTGCAGGGCGCGGCGAACTCGCGCATTACCGTTGAGAGCAAAGGCATCTATGCGGTAGAGAACTTCTTGATCTCGCGGCGCCTGATGTACTGGCAGGTCTACCTGCATAAGACGGTGCTGGCCGGCGACCGCGTGCTGCACGCGGCGCTGCGGCGCGCGCGGCGTCACCTGCGTGCCGGATCGTCTGAAACCGACACGATCCGTGCGGGCAGTCGCAGCCTCTGCTTCTTTCTGGAGCACGACATCACCGCCGACCAGCTGGATACCGATACGGTGCGCACCCACTACTGCCAGCTCGACGATACCGACGTGCTCTTCAGCCTCAAGCAGTGGATGGAGTCCGACGACCCCGTGCTGGCGGATCTGGCGCGGCGGTTCATCAACCGCGACTTCTTCCGGGTCACCTTTCTGGGGGATGCGCCGGCCGATGCCGACAGAGCAGCCTGGCGGGCGACCGTGCGCGACTGGCTGCTTCGTGAAGGGCTGTCGACCCCCGCGACCGCCGCCGATGACCTGCCGTTCTATCTCCACGTTGACCGCTCGCGCCACGCGGCCTACGCCACCAATCACGACCCCATCGCAATTCTGGATCGCTCGGGTGCGCTGCGTGAGCTCTCGCAGATGGCCGATACCGCCTCCATCGCTGAACTAAACGACACCGTGGTAAAGCCCTACGTGTCGTATCCGAAGTCGGCGGGGGTAGACGTTGGGGCGGTTTCGGAGTAAGCCGGAGCCATGCCAGCCCCTTCGTGCTCCGGCATGCTTGAATGCTGAAGCTGGTAGTGGATAAACGCTAAATGACAGGATGATCAAGCACCGCGGTTTTGTCTTGCTTTAATCCCCTCTCCCTTATTCCGCTTCGCTCCATCAGTCGCCCTGCGGGCTCGTGTCGGGTTTCTCCCCCTTAGCCAAGGGGGAGATGTCCACAGGATCACACCTTCGGCGAAGCTCGAAGACAGAGGGGGTTTGAGCAGGTTGCGATGATGTAAACCACATGTCAATCACTTAACATCTTCCCGCTACCCTGAAGCTGAATGCTGAGAGGCAGGCAGCCGCGCATTTCCCCTTCATCCTGCCGAGGAAGGGCCCACCGGATGCCCTCGCGGGGCTCCCCGGTTTCCCTATACAACCACAGTCAGTTTACTCACCTGAATCTGCAGGCCTGACGGCTGGATCTGAACCAGGGAGCGCTTCATGCAACATGGCCTCGGCGCGGGCACGTTGCTCCTCGTTCATGCGACTCTTCAGCTGGAGCAGAGCGTCTTGGACGCCTTCAGCGACATCCGTTCCGCAGCATGTGTTTGCGGCCGCACGCGACAGCCAGACGTATGCCTGTACATCGTCTTGAGGCAAGCCTTTGCCTTGCATATACCAATCTGCAAGACGAATCTGGGCGCGTCTGTAGCCCTGCGTCGCAGCCTCTCGCCACCAGATAGCTGCGGTAGCGTGGCTCTGCTCAACCCCTCGGCCGGTGCAGTAGTGCATCCCCAGTTTATACTGTGCTTCCGCCAGTCCGGCTCCTGCTGCTTCCTGGTACAGCTGCACCGCCATGAACTGCACCGTCATATCGTCATGCGCGTCGCTGAAGCAGGCGTCTCCCGTCAGCATGGTAGCCATGCCATACTGGCCTTCGGGAAGGCCGCGCCTGGCGCTGGCACGGTAGTACTCATAGGCCCGTTCGCAGTCGCGACCTATAGAGCCGCCAGTGCTGTACAGCACCGCCAGGTTGTTGTAGGCACGCGCAACGGGGTCATAAGGCGTATTCTCCGGCGGGTTGTCCATGTCGTGCTCCAGGACACGATAGTACCAGGAGTAGGCAGCGTCATCATTCTTCGGGACTCCGCTCCCCGTCTGGTGCAAATACCCCATTCGGTACTGCGCATGGGCGCTCCCGTCTTCAGCAAGCAGTTCAAAGATCTGGTGTGCCTGTTCATAGTTCTCAGCGGCCAGCGCCTCCTCGCCTTCATGAATTGACTGCGCCTCTGCGACATGGGGGGGAAGCAGGGCCCATCCGATGACTACAGCGTTCAGGGATGCGAAAAGTGCTACGTAGCGCAAGGAGGGAAAGAACAGACAGGGCATCGTTTAGAGTCGAATCAGAATAGAGTGTACGGCGGCAAATCGGGCAGCCAAGACATGCGCCACCGCTTTTGGAACTGAAAAATACGCAAATGGAAGATACGAGGACGTTCTCACTTGTGCAAGGTGCTCAACCGAAAACGCAGCCGAAGTCCTGCATCGGACTCCGGCTGCGCGGTGTGGTATGCACTGTGGGGGTGCGCCGTGTTCGCTACAGCGCGTGTGTTACGCGATGCTCTTGGGGCTGGGCCCGGCCGCGGCAATCTCCTCGCCAGCGATGTCGGCATACTGCTCGAAGTGCTCGGCGAAGAGCCCGGTGAGCTTCTCGGCCTGCTTGTCGTAGGCGGCCTTGTCATCCCACGTGTTGCGGGGGATGAGGATCTCGTCGGGTACGTTCGGGCACGTGGTCGGTACGTTGAACCCGAAGGTCGGGTCGGGCTGCATATCGGATGCTGCCAGCGACCCGTCGTGGATCGCGTCGATAATGGCGCGCGTGTACTTCAGCGGCACGCGGTGGCCGGTGCCGTACGGACCGCCTGTGATGCCGGTGTTTACGAGCCAGGCTTCGGCGTTGTGGGCACGCATCTTCTCGGCCAGCATCTCCGCGTACTTGCTTGGGTGCCAGACGAGGAACGCGGCGCCAAAGCAGGCGCTGAACGTGGCTTTGGGTTCGGTAACGCCCATCTCGGTGCCTGCTACCTTGGCAGTATACCCGCTGATAAAGTGGTACATGGCCTGCTCGGGCGTCAGCTTGCTCACGGGCGGCATTACGCCGAACGCGTCGTACGTCAGGAAGATGATGTTGTCAGGGTGATCGCCCACCGACGGAATCTTGACGTTGGGGATGTACTCCAGCGGATACGAGGCGCGGGTATTCTGCGTGATGGAGGTGTCGTCGTAGTCGACCTCGCGCGTTTCTTCGTCGAAGACCACGTTCTCCAGCAGCGTGCCGTAGCGGATGGCGTTGTAGATCTCCGGCTCGCTCTCGGGTGTAAGTCCGATCGCCTTGGCATAGCAGCCGCCCTCGATATTGAAGACGCCGTCATCGCTCCAGCAGTGCTCATCGTCGCCAATGAGGCGGCGGTTGGCATCTGCCGAAAGGGTTGTTTTACCGGTGCCGCTGAGGCCGAAGAAGAGCGTTACGTCCTCTTCTTCAATACCCTCGTTCGCCGAGCAGTGCATGGAGAGCACGTCGCGCTTGGGCATGAGATAGTGCATGACGGTGAAGACGCCTTTCTTCATCTCGCCTGCGTACTCGGTGCCCAGAATCACCATCTCGTTGTCTTCGAACGAGAGGTCGACGCTCGTTTTCGAGCTCATGTGCTTGGTCTGGCGGTTAGCCGGAAACTCCCCCGAGTTGTAGATGACAAAGTCCGGCTCCCCGAAGTCCGCGAGCTCCTCCTGGGTCGGGCGGATGAGCATGTTGTGCATAAACAGCGCGTGGTACGGACGCGAACAGATGATGCGCACCTTGAGCTGATGCTGCGGGTCCCAGCCAGCAAATCCGTCGATGACATAGAGGCGCTCGCGCGTGTTGAGGTAATCCTGGGCGCGCTCGCGGTTGATCTCGAAGGTTTCGGCATCGATCTCCATGTTGATCGGCCCCCACCAGATGTCGTCGGCGCTCTCGGGGTGTTTCACGATGCGTTTGTCAGCAGGGCTGCGGCCGGTTTTCTCGCCCGAGCGGATGGTCAGCGCACCGGTATTAGCGATGGCGGCTGTCGGGTCGAGCTGGATGGCTTCTTCGTAGAGGCGCGCCGGGTCGGCGTTGCGTAGAATTGTGCCAACATCTATACCGTACTGCTTGAGATTGATATCAGACATAACAATGGGGCGATTGGGAAAGAGGATGGACAGACAAAACCGACAGACAAAACCGGTTGGTTGGGCGCAGAAGCAGAATGTTGCCTGCATCTACATGCTACGTGATAGATCGCTCGTCTGCAAGGTGGGGAACAGGACAAACGAACGACAGGAATTGGAGGGAGGTGTTCGTGGGGAAGACCACCACATGGCACGAGCCTGGGGCGAATGAGAAAGGCCGGTTGCGTGCCCCGACGGGTTGGTGTTCGCGGCAGGGTTAGTGGCCTACAGCCTCTTGAAGCAAGGCGTAGTGGGCGGGCAGAGGAGACAGGTCGAGCAGGTAGGAGCCAACGCGTACCTCGGCACCGCTGGCGTCCATTAGCAGGGTGCGTAGCTCGCGGGAGGCCAGAATGGCGTTTTCCTCGGTGAGCATGCTCGGGGTGCGTTCGGCGTTTACGGTGTTCACATCAGGCGTTTCGTATGTGGAAGCGCCTATCTCAAACGTGGCATGGCTGGCTCGCGCCAGCGACCAGTCATCGGCAGTGGTGCGCAGGAGAATGCTCCAGCTTCCCCCTACATACGACATGGCCACCCAGGCGCGATTGAGGGCAGGGGTGCCGTTTTCCCTGATCAGGACCGGTACGTAGTCCGTTTGCAGGTGCCGGTTGCCTGTATGCTCATTTACTGTATCGACGGCAAGGCTTTGAGCCGTGCTTGCAGGGGGCAGGCCGGTTATGCTGAGAACGCCGATGACAGCGACGAGCAGATAGCGAAGAGAGCGCATGGACGTACAGGCATCGATGAACGAGAGTGTGCTGAACGCGATTATGCACCAGGTATGAAGACGAGATGTGCGGTAGAGGTCGAAGGCATTCAGAACGGCAATGTTTCAGTCTGCAGTGTCCGGTTTCTCCGGGGCGGGCACGATGGTCGCGCGTCCCCCCAGCGCATTGGTCATGGCCTCCACAAAGTCGTCGACGCGTGAGGGGCGTAGCCCGATGACCCAGTGGGTGACGTCGGTATACGACTCGTTGAGACGCGCCGTGTCGAACTGGCGGAGGACCTGTTCGGCCGGGATGGTATCGTCGTACTGAAACGTTACGGCGACAGGAACGCGGATCACGGTTTCTTTGGTGGCAGCCGCATCAAGCGCACCAGAGGCGGCATCGCCGTAAGCCCGAATCAGTCCGCCCGTGCCGAGTTTGGTGCCGCCGTAGTACCGCGTAACCACGACGAGCGTGTTCGTGAGATCGCGCGCATCGATCTGCTGCAGGATGGGCGGCCCAGCGGTGCCCGACGGCTCGCCGTCGTCGTCGTACCGGAAGGTATCGCCGGTGGGGCCTACGCGATATGCGGTGCAGTGGTGGGTGGCCTGGTGCTCGCGGGCGCGCACAGATTCGATCTGGGCGTCGGCTGCGGCGGCGTCTTCGACAGGATACGCTTCTGCGATGAAGCGAGAGCCCTTCCGTTTAAGCTCGGTGTGCACGGCTTTGCGAAGCGTGCGATAGGAGTCGACCATGTAGAAGCTGTTTTGATTTCTTAATTTGGGCTCCGAGCGGCTCCGCTGGGCTGCAAATTGCCCCCAATTTCAGCCCGTAGCCCCGGCTACGAATCTCTATCGAGGTCCAATTTTCGCCTCAGCAGCGCTCGCTCTCACCGGCAAACCAAAACCCAAACAGCTTCGTAGGCGCATGCAGGCGGGTGACCTGGCAGAAGAATGGAGAACAGAGCAGAACAGAGCGGTGCAAAGCAGGGCTACGTCGTGAGTCCGAAGCGCTCTTCGAACGCGTCGCGTCGGCTGCGGCTTACGCGCAGGCGTTTCCCAGATTCGAGGCGCACCATGTAGCGATCGTCGTGGTTGGGGAGGACGGCCTCCACGTCGTCGAGGTTGACGATGGTGGAGCGGTGGATGCGGCAGAACTGTTTCGGATTGAGCTGCTCTTCGAGCACCTTCATGCGTTCGCGAATCAGGTACGTATCACCGTTTCGCAGATGCAGACGCACGTACGGGCCGTCGGCTGCGAAGAAAGTGATGTTCGGCACGGTTACGATGCGTACTTCGTTGCGTGTGCGCACCGGGATGCGCTGCAGATACGCGTCGTGGTCGGACGTCAGGTCAGGACGGGCAGCGCTAAGCAGGCGTTCGAGCTGATGCTCAAGCTGATCGGTCGAGCGCATCTGCACCTGATCGATCGCCCGGTCGAGTGCTTCGTGGAAACGCTCGTCCTCAAACGGTTTGAGCAGGTAGTCGAGAGCAGCCAGCTCGAAGGCCTTCAGAGCATGCTGGTCGTATGCCGTCACGAAGATAGTAACCGGCATGTTGTCGATGCCAATGGCATCGACAACCTCAATGCCGGTGCAGTCGGGCATCTGCACGTCGAGGAAGACCACGTCGGGGGCATGGGTGCGAATTGCCTTTATGGCGGCCCGGCCGTTGTCGCAGACCTGAACGTCGCCGACATCGTTGCGGGCGTCGAGCAGGTCGGTGAGGCGCCGCTGAGCGGGCGGTTCATCGTCGACAACAAGGACGTCAAGCTGGAGTGAGTTCGTCATGAGCAACGGAGACTGGTTCGTCAAAACTGGCTTGGGTGTGGTAGGGAAGCGTGAGTTCAGCGCGTACACCGCCTTCGCTTCCGGTGGTGAGCGTAAGTGAGGCCGCGTCGCCGTACATCTGCTCAAGGCGCGAGCGAACGTTGTTGAGCCCTACGCCTTTAGGCAAAGCATCAGACAGCGCTGTGCCGGGGCCATTGTCTTCAACGGCAAGCAGCAGCGTGTCGTTGGTGCGGTGCGCTTCAATGCGCACCCAGCCGGGACTGGAGCGCTGGGTGACGCCGTGTTTGATGGCGTTCTCGACAATAGGTTGCAGGATCATGTCGGGTACCATTGCGTCGAGCACGCTGCTGTCTACATCGCGCCGAATGCTGAGGCGATGCTCGAACCGCACCTGCATAATGGCCAGGTAGTCATCGAGCACGTCAAGTTCGCGTGCCAGCGTAACCTCTTGCACGCCGTCGTGGTCGAGCGTGTGGCGGAGCAGCGCGCTCAGCCGTGCTACCATCTTGCGCACACCCGAGGGGTTTCGTTCCACCATGCTTGAAATAGCGTGAAGCGTGTTGAACAGGAAGTGGGGATTGATCTGCATGCGCAGGGCATCGAGCCGGGCCTCGGTGAGCTGGGCCTGCAGGCGGGCCGCCTGCATCTGGCGCTCCTGGAACCGGCGGTAGTAATCGCGCGCAAACCCCACAGCGAGCACAGCTGAGTAGATGATCAGCTCCCAAAGAAAGCCCAATCGGGCAATGTCGTAAAAAGCACTTACAGCGACCGACGAAAAGGCTTCGCGCTCCTCAACGGGCTGCAAGGCGTACTGGTACACAATGTTGCTGTATGCATCCATCGCAGTAGCAATGCCCACAGCAGTTAACAGATGGAGCGCGATGCGCCGAAGCGACCGGGCCGGGCCGAGCCCCGAGTAGCTGGAGAGCCAGAACACAAGCGGGGTAATCGCGGCCCACATCAGATAGATCGACATGCGCCAGAATACGTCAGACGGGCCCGTAATAGGAGGCCGGGCCGAGCGTTCGGGGTCAATGAAGAGACGCCCCACGACCAGCGAAGCAAAGACGAGCCAGACAGCCAGAATAACCGCAAACTCCATCCAGGTCGACCAGCGGCGATGGGTGCCTAAAGAGGCTGAAGGATCCATAAAAAAACGTAATGAACGGTATGCAGTTAACTAAGGCAAATGAATACGGCAACAGGATGTGCCTGGTCATCAACATAGCCCAATCGCCACCCAGGTAAAGGTGTTCGGGCACTCAAATGTATCATACTTGATACGGGAGCGCATATTCCATTGCAACCCTCCTTTTCATTACGCCGCATGCGAAGTCTGTGACAGCAGATGTAACTGAATACGGTGCACGTCATTGTATAAGTCACCATGCTAAGCCGCAATACAGCCGCAATACA
>NZ_JARWGJ010000041.1:0-2803 GCF_040409695.1 Longimonas sp. | reverse complement strand
CATCCGCGAGATACGAGACAAGTCAACCATGGTCGTTTTCATAGGGCTGTCGGGAAGTTATCGGTGGGATGCGTCGGTGTGGTGTAGCACGAGTCCGGCATGGGCGTCGACCTCAAGGTGCAGCGCCTCGGCATCTTGCTGCAGGCGGTCCGTTTCCGAGGAGGTCCATGCAACGTCATAGATCCCGCGCAGCAGTTCAGGCAGGGGGATGCGGGCGCTGTGCGCTTCGTTGCTCCGGTTCAGCACAACCACGATGGATTCGCGATCGTGCGTGCGGCTATGGCCGGTCAGAGGGCGGGGGGGAGAAGGGAGTTACGTCAACTTGGTTCGACCCGTTGCTTTCCAGCTCGTTGGCGGTGGCCGTTACGCGGTAGTAGTAAAGCGTTCCGTTCTCCACGCTTGTGTCGGTGAAGTCGGCAGCGCTCAGCCCGCTTTCGACGGCAGTAGCGTTGGACACGTCGCGAGAGATGGGCTCGGTGGCGCGGTACACCGTGTACGCGTCTACGTCGCTCACGCTGCTCCAGCTAAGCGCAACCTGCGAATCTCCCGAGGCGGCCTCCAGCCCCGAAGGAGCCACAGGCGGGCGTGGGTCGGGGTCGTCTCCGGGGTCGGTCGAGGAGTCGCATCCTGCCGCAACCACGCAGAGTGCGAGAACGAGTATGCTCATGCTGAGGCGATACAGGAAGCGAGGCGGTGTGGTAGGCATTATCGTACGCATTGACATATATGGAAAATCGTTTTGGAGTCCACTAACGAGTCGCAGCAGGCGCAGGCACCAGGATACGGGCACGGTGCCTGCGCCCTGCTACCTGCTTTATCGCACCACGGTAATTTTCTGCGTGAGCGTTTTGCCTCCCACATGCAGGCGTCCAAAGTAGACCCCGCTGGCCAGCCCATCGGCGCTGAACTGCGCCTCATGAGTTCCTGCCTGCTGCGTCCGATCTTCGATCACCTTAACGCGGCGCCCGAGCATATCGAAAAGCTCAATGCGCACATCGTCGGCCTCGGTCAAGGTATAGGCAATGGTCGCCTGGTCGCGTACCGGATTCGGATAGGCACGCAGGCTCACCTCGGTGGGAAGCGCCTCGCGGGCTTGCTCCTCAATGTACGCCTGCGTCCCAATAGCTACACGCAACGACGTTGCGTCGGGGCCCGCATCGACCGTCACCGGCTCGCCCGGACGCATGTCATGAACGGTTCCTTCGGCCTCGTCGATCAGGGCAACCTGATAGCCTCCTACAGCCTCCCATTGACCGGCGGTCAGCGAAACAGTCATCGACTCTGCAGCAGAGAGCGTGAGCGCAAACGACTCGCCCTCACCGTTCATTGCACGGTATTCGCGCGTCGATAGGCGGGCGCGCTCCGACGCAGTTTCTTCGGTTTCAGGTTGGATGCGCAGGCTAAGCGCTTCGAACGATTGGGGCGGCGCTATTACGCTTGCCTGCTCGCCATCTACGCCCAGATAGACAGCCGAAGCGGCACGCTGGGCGTCTTCATCGTGTGCCGGTCGCGCGGTGAGAGATAGCGCAGCCGGACGTTCACTTGTTGCGGCGGAGGCCGTCGTAGCAGCGCTCGACGAGGACAGCGGAATGTTCAGCGCGTCGCGGCCTGAATCGTCATTGAAGAAGTAGTACGCCACGCCTTCCGTAGCCGACGTGAACGTAGGGGATTCGCTGAATGCCCCGTCGAAGCCATGAATCGGCTGCAGTTCACCCGCGTTGGCCGCGTCGACGGCATCCCAGTCTACCGACTGTCCGAGCGGATTCGAGATGATATTCCATCCTTCCTGCAGGTCGATTGTCGCTGTTCCGGTTTCAGCATCTACCGCCACCTGCTCAAATGTATCGCTGAAGGTCCAGTTTGACCGGCTTGTAAGCCAGAAGCCATTTCCAGGACGCAGGTCAAACGCATCGGAGCCGTCGAACGCGATGAGGAAGTCCTCGTCGGACCCATCGTCGAGGTAGGCCTGCCAGTCGCGCTCTGCACGGCCCGACACTGCCTGTGCAAGCGGTAGATTTACGTCGCCAGGCAGGGCCACAAGGCGATAATTCGCCGCGTCAACGGGAGCGCCTCCAAAGCCCCGGTCGATGGCTACTTCAAGTGCCTGAGACTGTAGCAGCCCGTAGCCGGGCCAGTCTTCTTCAGGAAAGGCGACCGGCTCGTTGACCAACACATGAAACTGACTGGGCTGCATGGTAACCGGGTCATTGCGATTCCCGTCATCGACCTCAAACGCTTCGCCGGGGAAGAAGTCGTACCAGGTGCCGTTCTCCAGAAAGCTCAGATCCGTTTCCGCTTCCGTCAGTCCGAAGTTTCCAACGATATGCACCTGCTGACTGCCTTCGGTGAGCGTAATGTGGCGGACGGGATCGTTGCCCGGCCCCACATCAAGACGCTCTACACTGGTGAGCGAGCGCATCGGCGCAAACTCCTGACGCAGGTTCAGGAGCGCGCCCCAGGTTTCGTAGACCGCGCGGCGATCGGGGTCGTTAAAGTACTCTTGGGTGCGCACCGGCTTGGGGTCGGTCCGCCCCGGATCGTCGGGGGCGCAGTCGCCATCGTCGCCAAACCCGCCCGGCTTGAGGCACTCATCTTCGCCCCATCCATAGCCCAATTCGCCCAATTGCCAGAGCATACGTGGGCCGGGCACGGTCAGGAAGAAGCCGCCCATTAGTTTTTGGCGCTCCAGGGCTACCTCGAGATCGGTGGTGTCATACGACCCATCGTCGCTGGCATTACTGTCCGCGCCGAGGTCGGAGGCGAGTTCCTCGGCGTGTTCGTCGAGACTCATACCCTGCTTTTG
>NZ_JARWGJ010000040.1:0-16164 GCF_040409695.1 Longimonas sp. | reverse complement strand
CTTCCAAGTAGGGTAAACCGCTCTAACTGGCGCATGAGATCGCCGCGTCGGTCGCACGCTCCCTCCTCGCGATGACAAGGTGTAAACGTACTTTTGCTGGGCTACTTAACTATGCCATCTGCATACGCCTCGCTACGACCTGCAATATACGAACTGCAACAATCGTGCGCGGAACGGGACTCGGCAGTCGTAAGCCTACGCAACACTACGCCCTATCAACGAAAGAAAATGATTACAAAGACCAATAGCAACACAATATTCTCCACTGCCCCCTACTTGCAGTGTCTCTTTCCCGTCTACGATTTTACGGTTGCATCCGAAAGATAGAACCGGTAGATGGGCCAGACGCGCCGCACGGCGCTGAGTGCTTCGGCAACAAGATCGCTGCCCCAGTCAAGCACTTGATCACGCGGCATGAAACGACGAAGCCAGATGCCATCGGCGTTGTGCACCGCGTCGGGGAGTGCATCAAGCGGATCGGTATGCGTGGTGGGCTCTGAACGTCCGGTGCGGTAATAGAAGCGCCATCGATCGCGGCGTAGGCATGCGTTTACGTGCTGCAGGTACACTTCAGGGGCCTGCTGGATGCGCTGCTTGGCCTGGCGCAATAGGTCGGTCGCGTGGGCCCCCACAAAAATACCCACCTGGAATCCGTCAGGGTCGATTCGGTGGGAGATTTGAACGTCCTTTAGCCGCTTTGTGTGCGGGCGATAGAACGCCATCCACAGGTTATCGTGACATCCGCCAGCCCCGAAATCGTTCTTCAGCAGCCGGCTAAACACGTAGCGCTCGGTCTCAAAGTCCAGCCGACTTGGCAACACCCAGTTTACGACCAGGTCGTCGCGGTAGCGCTTGAACGGGTCTTTGAGCAGCTCGTGCAGATCCGGCTTCTCTTTATTGTACTGGTCGATATGAGGCGTCTCTCGAAGCCGTGCCAACATCTCAAACACCTCCGGCGTCCACCCTGTGAAGGTGCACCGGGGCGGATCGGTTATCGACAGCGATTCGGCAGGCACCGACGCAGGAGCCCGCGTCGGCAGATCGGCAATGTCCATACAGCACAATAGACCACTGATTCAACAGACGTCGGGACCAGGGCGTCGCAATTGCACACCCGAGGCGAACAGCCGGACCAAGCGCGCAGAGCGGTGAGGTAGGGGCCCACTATGGCGGCCCCTGTCTCTTGAATGGCACGCCTTCCTGAATTAGAGAAGGTGTAAACGTATTTTCGCCGACTTATTTAAAAACACGGCAGTGATAGACGTTTCTATCACGAGCCAGCTGACCAGCCTGTCATTCAACCAGACAGCCGGCTCTACAGCGAGGGGCTTACGACCGCTCTCCTCTGAGGAACGCATGGGCACGCTTCACCATGTCGGGACTCCCGATGAAGAGCGGGGTGCGCTGGTGTAGCGACGTTGGCTCAATCTCCATGATCCGCTTCTCTCCATTCGTGGCCATGCCCCCTGCCTGCTCAATCAGAAAGGCCATCGGATTAGCTTCATACATCAGACGAAGCTTGCCCTCAGGGTTGCCCTGCGTGGCCGGATACATGTAGATGCCACCCATCATCATGTTGCGATGGAAGTCCGACACAAACGACCCGATGTAACGCGTCTTGGCCGGACGGTTCGGGTCGTCTTCGTCGTACTCTTGTAGCCAGTTGAGGTAGTTGCGCAGCCCCTGGTCGAACGCGTGGTAGTTTCCGCTATTGATTGAGCAGATGCGCCCACGGTCGGGCGTTTTTACGTTGCGGTGCGACAGCAAGAACTCGCCGATGGAGGGATCAAGCGTGAAGCCGTTCACCCCGTCTCCGGTTGTGTACACCAGCATGGTCGAAGAGCCGTACACCACGTATCCAGCCGCCACCTGGTCGGTGCCCGGCTGCAGCGCGTCGTCGAGCGTGGCTTCTTTTGGTGGCAGTTCATCGGGAATTCGGTAGATGCTGAAGATGGTACCCACCGACACATTCACATCGATATTCGACGAGCCGTCGAGCGGATCCATCAGCACAATGTAGTGGCCGTCCGACTCGCTGCTTGCATCGATTGGGATGGCCTCGGCGTGCTCCTCGGAGCCAATCAGGCAGCACTCGCCGCCTCGCCTCAGCGCCAGTACGAATTCTTTGTTAGCCAGCGCATCCATCTTCTTCTGCACCTCGCCCTGCACGTTTGTGACGCCGGTCTGCCCAAATATATCGAGCAGCCCTGCACGGCGCATGTCGCGGTTTACGATCTTGGCCGCCACACTGATGTCGCGCAGCAGCCTCGAAAAGGAACCGCTGGAATGGTCAAACTGGTCTTGCTTCTCTAAGATAAACTGCTCGAGCGTTTTGAAGTCGCCCAGATCGGCGTGCTCGGCGATAGAAGAATCACTCATGCTATCAAAAGGACCTGGTCACGAAAACGAAAGGAAACGAAGCAAATACGGTGCTTCGTGGATGCATCACATGTACAATGTGCACATTAGCTTAACCGAATGCAACGGGTTTCTGCAAAAAATGGAAGCGCTTCTACGCAGAAATCACGGAGCGCCCTCAGCTGCCCCCGTCGTCTTCGTCCCTGCAGACCGCTTTCAGGCGATTATTAGGCGATTGCCAGTCCGCATGTAGCGTACTACATGTACTACATGTAAGCCCCTCTCCTGCACTTGCTTTCCCCGATGTCGATTCCTTTCGTTTTGGTTCAAATGCCTGCTGCCAGCGCGTGGTCGTGCGCGGTCTTAGAAGCTGTTTGGGTTTTGGTTTGCCGGTGAGAGCGAGCGCTGCTGAGGCGAAAATTGAACCTCGATAGAGGTTCGTAGCCGGGGCTACGGGCCGAAATTGGGGGCAATTTGCAGCCCAGCGGAGCCGCTCGGAGCCCAAATTAAGAAATCAAAACAGCTTCTTACACCAGCGAGCGCAGCCCGAGCGTTTCGACCGCCGCCTCGGTATGACGGGTCGACGGCTGCCCGTTGTCCATGTCCGCCAGCATCAGGCGGAGCGCAGCCGGGGTATCCACGTCGTACCAGCGCGGCAGCACCGTGAGCCGAGCGCTGGTCTGCCCGATGCGCGTGAGCGTCTGGTTTAGCACCTGGGGGTGGCTGTAGCGCATATCAGCGAAAACCTGCGGATAGCAAGCGTTCATCCCGATCAGGTAGAACCCGCCGTCGTAGCTCGGCCCCAGCGTAATGCTATTCGGACGTGCCAGCGCCGAGAAGGCCTCCCGCAGAAAGGCCGTAGGTAGCGTAGGATGGTCGCTCCCAACCACCGCCACGCGCTCGTATCCGTCAGAAAGCGCATCCTGGATGCCGTGCTGCATGCGCGCTCCGAGTGCGTTGCCCTTCTGCACACGCATGCCGTCTGCACGTGTAGCAAACGGCTCCGGGTCTTCACCCGCCGGTACAGGGGCCGCCCAGTGAATTAGCACATCGGCATGAAGCGCCTGCGTCTGTTCCAGCAGGTCGAGCAAGAACGCCCGGTAGAGCGCGGCGGCCTCCTCATCGGTCAAAACCGGAGTGAGCCGGGTCTTCACGCGTCCAGGGCGCGGCCATTTGGCAAAGACGAGAAGGGCGTTGCGCATGCGCAAAGGGGGCAGGAGTTAGAGGGATGCGGGGCGGGGCGCTACTACGTATGCGCGGATGCTACGACTGCATCCGGTCTACGGTCGCATGCAGCACCTCTACGGCGTGGCGCAGGTGGGCTTCGGTGGTTTCGGCGCCCATCGAAAACCGGACAGCCGCGGCGGCGGTCGCATCGTCGAGACCGATCCCCGACAGCACGTGGCTCGGCGTAAGCGTACCGCTGGTGCAGGCCGACCCGGCTGAAGCCAGGATGCCTTTCATGTCGAGGTTCAGAATCAGCATCTCGCCGTCGACGCGGTCTCCGTTTTTCGGCGGCACGGCTACGTTCACGATGTGGGGCGCGCGGTGATCCGCTTCGGGCGGGGTATTGCATACGATGGACGATCCCAGCGCATCGTGCAGCTGCTGCATGAGCAGCTCCTGCAGTGCTGCCAGGCGCTCGGACTCGTCTGGCGCCCGCTCGTAGGCCTGCTCCAGTGCCGCAGCGAGCCCTACCACACCCGCCACATTTTCGGTTCCGCCCCGCTGGTCGCGCTCTTGGCTGCCGCCTTCAATGAGGGGCGCCAGGGCGTGGCCACCGCGCACGTACAGCGCACCAACGCCCTTCGGACCGTAGAGCTTATGCCCTGAAATAGTAGCGTAGTCCACCCCAAGCGCCTGCACATCGTTCTGCAGCAATCCCATCGACTGCACGGTGTCGCTGTGCAGCGCTACGCCACGGGCGTGGCAGACCTCGGCGATGGCCGGGATGTCGGTGCGGGCGCCGGTTTCGTTGTTCACGTGCATCAGCGATACGAGCGCGGTATCGTCGTCCAGCACTGCCTCGACCTGATCCGGCGATATGCGTCCGTAGCGGTCGGGGACCAGCCGGGTGACGCGGTGCCCCGCTGCTTCGAGATCGGACGCCGGTTCGAGCACGGCCTCGTGCTCCACAACCGACGTAACAAGGTGCGCCCCTGGCCCCGCATCCGCCAGCCGCTTGCGCAAGACCCAGTTGTTCGCCTCGGTGGCTCCGCTTGTGAACACCACCTCGCTCGGCTCGGCGCCAATGCAGCGAGCCACGCGCTCGCGCGCCTCCTCGACGGCCACGCGCGCCTGGCGCCCCCACCGGTGCACCGACGACGGGTTGCCGTGGTGCGTGGTCAGGTAGGGCATCATGGCTTCAAGCACCGGCTCGCCAAGGGGCGTGCTGGCGGCATGATCCAGGTAGATGGTATCGGATGGCGTGTTGGTCTGCATGGGGCGTGCTGCCTCGAATCCAGTAAAAAAGGGACCTGCGAAATACGTAGCGCAGCCCACTGCAACGCGAACGAAGCAGGCCGCGTCCGGCTGCAGGCGTGGATGCGAACAAGTATCGGTATGCACGTTTTAAGACGAACGTTTCCCCTTCGTTGTTGTGCGAAAATGCAGTCTCCCCACCTATGGACAAACTTGTTGTGACGGGCGGCCAGCCGCTCACCGGATCGCTGCCCGTTGGCGGCTCAAAGAACACCGCGCTTCCGCTTATGGCCGCCGCGCTCCTCGCCGACGGCACCACCACGCTCACCAATATTCCGGCGCTGCGCGACGTGTACACGTTCGCGAACGTGCTGCGCGTGTCGGGCGCATCGGTCTCGTTCGACGAATCGGCCCACCAGCTTCGGGTGGATGCACGCCGAATTGACCACCCAGAGGCGCCGTACGATCTCGTCAAGAAGATGCGGGCCTCGTTCTACATGCTGGGCGCTCTGGTCGGGCGCTGCGGACAGGCGCGCGTGTCGCTTCCGGGCGGATGCGCCTGGGGGCCGCGTCCGGTTGATCTGCACCTTGAGGGCATGAAGGCGTTCGGCGCGTCGATCGAGCTCGACCAGGGCTACGTGGTGGCCTCTACGCCGAACGGACGTCTGCAGGGCGGCTCGTTTCGGATGGAGCCGTCGAGCGTGGGCGCTACGATCAACCTGCTGCTGGGCGCGGTGACGGCCCAGGGCGGGTCGCGTATCGAGAACGCGGCTCAGGAGCCTGATGTGGTGGCGTTTGGCGAGACCCTGAAGCAGATGGGCGCACAGATCGACGGGCTCGGCACCCGCACCATCGAGGTGCAGGGGGTGGATGCGCTGGAGCCGGTGTCGGTGCGCAACACGCCCGACCGGATCGAGATGGGGACGTTCATGGTGGCGGCGCTGCTTGCTGGCGAGCCGGGCGTGCCGTTTCGCGTTAAAAACGGACACCACCCGCATCTGGGCGCTGCGTTCAAGAAGCACGTTGCCGATACGGGGGCCACGGTCGTGTACGAGGACGACGTGGTCACCATTACGCCGCCCGACCGCATCCGCCCAACGTCGATTGCGACGGCGACGTACCCCGGCTTCCCCACCGACCTGCAGGCGCAGTGGGGCGTGCTCATGGCGCATGCCGACGGCACCACGCGCATCACCGACACGATCTACGACGACCGGTTCAAGCACATCCCCGAGCTGCAGCGCATGGGGCTGGATGCATCGGTCAAAGGCGACACGGCTACAATTCACGGTCCGACGGACTTCAAGGCGGCTACGGTCATGAGCACCGACCTGCGGGCGAGCGTCTCGCTGGTGCTGGCGGGCATGGTGGCGGAGGGCACGACCGACGTGCTGCGCGTCTACCACCTGGACCGGGGCTACGAGAACCTGGAGCAGAAGCTGCAGCAGGCCGGCATCGACATCCACCGCGAGCAGTACGACGAGTTTTCTGAGCCTGAGCGGGTCGCCGAGCGCACGGCGTAGCGGGGTCGTGTGGCGGGGTCGTGTGGCGGGGTCGTGTGGCGGGGTGTAATGGTGGATACAGAGGCGCTCACGAATCCGGAGACTGCTGATGACCTTAGGGCCAACTTATGGAGCCACTACTGAGCGGCTGCCTTCTGCGCGCACCAGTCGATGAACGCCGTAGCATTCTCTGTCCATGCAGATAGATCCTCAACCTCTGCGAGGCTACCCTGGGGGTGGCGCTGCTCATTGCGCGCGTCCGGGTGGTCGAGCTGGGCAGGCGCCCGGTCCACCAGCGCAGCCCAGTCGTCTGCATCCACAAACTTGCGTGTTCGCGCCGTGGTTGTCCACACGCTGCCGTTTGGCCCTATCCGAAACAGCTTGTAGCCGTGCACGCGGATGTCCAGTCCCCCCGGAGTGCCCTGCAGGTCGCACCCCTCCTTCTGATCCACATGGTCGCACACCGCTTGCATGGCACCGACCGTGGCGGGATCGGTGTTCGATGTGAGCTCGGCAAAGAATGCATCGCGGGTATAATCTTGCGGAGACGTCCCTTTCTTGTGCGCGGCGGCTTCGGTTTGCCCGATGACGCGCGGCACGAATACAGATGACTGGCTTTGCGCATCTGTATACCGTTGCACCGCTACCGCCAGCACCTCGGCGGGACGCATCTGCTCGTTTAGAAACTCAACGATGCGTCGCAGTTCGCGGGGGATGCGGTCCGCCACAAACACCATGCGCACGCGTCCCTGATTCAAGTTGTCGCGTACGTTATCCCAGTACGCCTCCGCATCCGCTACCTTGAGCGTCTGGTCAAGCACGTTGGGGGCATTCGCATGGGTGCGATCAAAAAGCCGCCGAATTGTATCTACATCTCCATAGCGAATGGCATTGGCCGCGTAGTCCATCATCTGTCCCACCACCTTGCGGCGGATGCGTGAATCGGTGCTCCGCTTCACCTCAACCAGCGTGGGGATACCATCCTGATCCAGAAAGAGCAGGTCCAGTGCCCAGCGCGTTCCGCCTTCCGTGTCGCCGATGCCGAACTCGCGGTCTACGAGCACCCAACGACGCGGCTCCTCGGGGTTCATCTGGCTGCCCGCCAGCAGATCGGGATGGTCGGCCAACAGATCTTGGAAGTTGTCCTCGTTCTCGTACCCTGCCACAGAAAGCGGATGAAGCGTACCGTCGCGACCACTCATGTAGATTGTGTCGGACATCGCAGATGCGATTTGAATTGAAGGGTATTGAAGGGCATCGCCGTAACAGCACCCCGACAGGTGGGGACGTTACGTGTACCTCTAAGGTGCGACTGACGTACTCTCTGACGAAAGTCATGGAGCTCTTTCTCGACTCAATGTAGCAACTCCTTACCAGAAGTCTTAGCGCTACTTGTCGAGCTACACCGTTGCGGTCTGCACCGCATGTGGGGTTTGTACCTCACGCCGGTGGGGAACGCCATCGTCCCGATTACTGGGGTAGACGAGAGCAAAGCAGACCGCTTCGATCTGTCCTCCCCCAGATACTTGGCTTGCATGTACCTGGCTCGGATGTTGGCTGCGCCGACTTGATCTCGGTGTCCTTCAAAACGACACGCTGAGCAGCGGTAGTTTCTGCTTTGGGGTTTATTACGGCATTTGCACTGTGGACACGTCTGGCTCGTGTAGGCTTCGTTAACAAGTTCCACGGTCATTCCACGAAGCTGTGCCTTGTACGTAATCATATGACGCAGCGTGCCAAACGCCCACTGGTGGAGCCTCTGGTTTGCTGTAGCGCCGTAGTGAAGACCCGACCGGATCCAGCGCACATCTCCAAGAGCTATCGTAGAAACGCCTCTCTCATGGAGCGCTTCGACAAGTCGCGTACTCATCTTGTGCAGCAGATCCGTGATCTGGTTCTGAAGCCTGGCAAGCTGTTTGGTTTTGGAGCATGCGAGCTTCTTATACCGATTCGAGCCACGCTCTTTGCGGCTAAGCTTCGCATCGAGGCGTGCTTTGATTCGGTTCTGGTACTGCCTGAGTGCGCGAAGCTTACGGCCGTTCATAAGGACTGTCTCTTCACCGTCGTAGGCTACAGCGAGGTGGACCTCCCCGAGATCTACGCCCGCTACCTTATCCGCTTTGGCCCGAGCCTGCAGTTCCGTCTTATACTTCGCGCAGAGAACATGCTCGCTACCATCGAAGACGATCTCTACCTCGTAGGGCTTCGGATGTGGCCAGCGAACCCAGAGCGGATCTTCACCGCGCCCGTTCGAGAGGCGGAGCTTGCCCTCTCGGATACGAATGGACGACTGGCGGTAAACGAGCTTGAAGTAGCGCTTTTGCTTGTGTGGTGGCCGAGTACCTGCCCGCTTCCGGTTGGCCCGCCACGCGTTCAGGGCGTCGAAGAAAGCATGATTGACTGCCTGTGCGGTGTTCGAATGCAGCCCCTCAAAGCCTGTACACATCCAGCGCTGCATCGAGTAGCGATGCAGCCATATGCCCTTCTTTCGGACAGTACGCCAGTAGCGCGCCGTGATACTCGACCAGAGAGCACCTGCCCTCTTACGAAGGCGGTCAATCTTTGGACGTGAGCCAAGCTTCTTTCTGCGTGTGAGGTACATGCCAAAACACAGAGTCGTCTACCCAAGGCGAAAAAGTGGGTGTATCCTACATCTGCAACACGTAGGTGTAGGACCTCTTTCGCTTTCTTTCAAAACCTTAAACTCGTTCTCAGAATATGCGTCATGCCTCACTGAGATGCAACTGAGAGGTGGTTGGCTCGCGACCAGCCTACGCTACCGCCCCGCTGAGCTTGTCGGCGTGCTTCTGGCGCAGCTTTTTCAGCTTCGGATCGATGACTGCGCGGCAGTACGGCAGGTTCGAGTTGCTCGCGTAGTAGTCCTGATGGTTCGCCTCGGCCTCGTAGAACGTGTCGAGCGGCTCTACCTCTGTCACAATGCCGCCGTCAAAGACCGACGCGTTCAGCTCCTCGATAACGGACTCGGCTGTCTCCTGCTGCGCCTTGTCATGGTGCAGGATAATCGAGCGATACTGCGGCCCCACATCGGCCCCCTCCCGGTTGCGGGTGGTCGGGTTGTGGATCGTAAAGAAGATCTCGAGGAGCGCCCGATACGACACCACGTCAGGGTCGTACGTAACCTGAACTACCTCAGCGTGCCCCGTGTCTTTGCCGCAGACCTGCCGGTAGGTCGGGTTCGGCACGTGTCCGCCCGCATAGCCCGACACGACCGACTCCACGCCGCGCACCTGCTGATAAACCGCTTCGAGGCACCAAAAGCATCCGCCTCCCAATGTTGCCTGTTCCATAGTTGCATTGCTATATGCTGGAGAATATAAAGCGACACGGTATGCACGCCCGCATCCCCCGAAAGATTGCCGCCCGCCGCATATCTTACAACATGATTGCGCCAGACTCGGAGTTGCCCATGTCCGCTGCGTGCCGGCATCCATACGGCGCAATGGCATGCACATGCAGCGCAAAATCGCCCGCCTGCTTGTCCCCGATCAAAAACCCGATGCCGCACACCCCCGACGGATCGAACGGCGGCGCATCCGCCCGAACCCGTCCGCGGCGCATGGCCTGCAGCCGCGCAAACGGCAGGTAGTGCGCGGCGGACTGCGGCGTCGTCCAGAACGGCACGCGGTAGCTGATGCGCCCGCCCGCCTCGGTAAATAGCGTAAGGCGATAGCGCCGCACCGGACCGTGTGCGCGCACCATCAGCCCGGTAGCCCCCGACAGGTCTACTGCGTGTGCCACGCGCGCCGACGCAAATCCGCCCCCGTTCGCCAGCGACACATGCCCGCGAAAGCCCAGCACGCCTGCCTCCGCCTGTACCACCTCACTGGTCGACGCGCCCCCCATCACCGGGTCGTTGATACACTGCCAGTCGCCCGGCTGGTCGATTAGGGGCTGGAGGGATGCGGAAGATAGCGGCATGTCGAGGTAGGATCGATGCGGGTTGAATACGGATTCACTTGCGGGTCCACCGGGTGCCAGACGCGCTACGCCGGGCGGTCTTCGAATATCCGTCGCGCCGTGATGGGTCTCCTGCCGTAGTCGTTCCACGGCGGATACGCAGCACCCGGCATAGCAATTTGGGCATTTCTTGCTGGCAATTGCAGTTGCACAATGGCGCGCGTCGGGAATGGTTCTCCACGGCCTCGCAATGACAAGGTGGGGGCGTTGTGCCTGCAGGTGCATGCCGGGCGTGTACGAGGGGCGCTGAGATCCTTCCGCCTGCGACGTCAGGATGAGCGCGTGTAGTGGGGGGCGTTGCCTTGGAGCATGAAGCGCTACGCTACTGCTTTCCCTCCTGCCGGCGCAGCCGGAAAGGAGGGGTGCCCAAAGGGCGGGGTGGTCTGCAGCCGGATGGAGATCCCGGGTGTTCGCTACCGATGCACCTGCGCCGGGAAGCGCTGCTGGAGCGTAGCCACGAAGCGCTCGATCTCCTGCTTGGTGTTGTAGTAGTGCACCGACGCACGCACCAGATCGGGCAGGGTGCGCGCCTCGGCATCGAGGAGCGTAGACGACGGCGTACTCACGGATACATGCATGCCCTCGGTGCGCAGGCGGTGCTTGATCTTCGAAGCCTCCCACCCGGAAATGCCAAACGTCACGATGCCGCTCTTGCGCACGCCCAGGTCGTAGACTGTAGCGCCGTGCACCTCGGCGAGCGCCGCGCGCAGCTGCCCCGCCAGGTGCTGCACCCGCTCCGCGATGGCATCGAGCCCCCACGACAGCGCATAGTCAACGGCCACGCCCAGCCCGATCTTACCAGCCACGTAGCCCTCCCAGTTCTCAAAGCGGCGCGCATCAGAGCGGATGCGGTACGTGTCGGGACCGGTGAGGGTAGCCGCGTGCAGGTCGAGCAGCGGCGGCGTGATGCGCTCGATCCAGTCGCGCTGCACATACAGGAAGCCCGTGCCGCGCGGCCCGCGCAGGAACTTACGCCCGGTGGCAGAGAGCATGGTGCAGCCGAGCGCCTCCACATCGAGCGGCACCTGCCCGGCGGACTGGCACGCGTCCAGCAAGAACGGCACCTCAGCGTCTTGCGCGATGGCCCCCACCTCTTCAGCTGGATTGATGAGCCCGCCGTTTGTGGGGATGTGCGTGAGTGCAATGAGTGCGGTGCGGTCGTCGATCATGTCGCGCAGCGCGGCGGTATCGACCTGGCCGTGGGCGTCGGCCGGCACCACCTCGACAACGGCGCCCGTCGCCTCGGCGCGCTGCAGCATCGCGATATAGTTGCTGGCGTAAGACGCCGCTGTGGTCAGGATGCGGTCGCCGGGCTGCAGGTCGAGTCCGTAGAACGCCATATCCCAGGCGCGGGTGGCATTTTCAACAACGGCAATCTCTTCTGCGTCGGCTCCCAGCAGCTGCGCGATGGCGACGTAAGTATGCTGGAGGCGATCGGCGGCCATATCGGCAGCTTCGTATCCGCCAAAGCGGGCCTCCTGCTTCAGATGCTCGGTCTGCGCGGTAAGCACCGGTTCGGGCGGCAGTGCGCTTCCCGCATTGTTAAAGTGGAGAATGTCGGTGCACCCGGGCGTATCGGCCCGGGCCCGTGCAACGTCGAACGAGGTAGGGGCGTCAGTCATGATCGGCGAGGAGAAAAGCATCGAGGGCATTGAGAGTGGGCTCTGGACGCTCCCAGTGTGGAAGGAGTCCGCCGGGTACGTCGGCGTGCTGCAGGTAGCGCGGGTTCTTCTTGAGCAGCGCAGACAGCCGGTCGAAGCGCTGCACGGTGGTATCCGGCGTCTGCGGCGTGAGGATAAGCGTGGGCCGGTAGAGCCGGGCGTAGACCTCGGTGTCAATGTCGCGCTGAAAGAGCGACCCATCTACAAAGTGGCGCGGCGCATACGGGGCGCCGTGAATGCGAGCCGTCTGCGCACCGTAACGCACGAGCGCCTCCGGCACCTCGTCGTCGAGAAAGACCTGCGCGGCCAGATAGCGGCGCAGCGATTTGGGGCGCGTGAGCCAGAAGTAGGGTCCGGTGAAGCCGCCTATCGAAGCGGCGGTTTTAACGGCGAGGCGTCCGAACGGCGATGGGCCGCGGTTCGCGGAGAGTCCCGTCGGCGCAATCAGTGCGCAGCGCCGCACCTGCGTGGCGGCCTGCAGGGCAACGGCCGCGGCGAACTCGGAGCCAAGCGAGCACGCCACCAGGTCGGCCGGGGCTTTCACCGCGTCGGTGAGCACGTCATAGAGCACGTCCTGGTAGACGGAAGGGTCGTAGCTACGGTCGGCCCGCTCGGAGCGTCCGAACCCGAGCCAGTCGAGCGCCCAGAGCGGACGGTCGGTGGCCGCGGCGTAGTGTTCGAATAACGGACGCATCTCCATGGGGGAGGCTACGGCGTTGAAGCTGTGTAGAAACACCAGCGGCGTGCCTGTGCCGGGCCGATGGTAGAGATGCAAACGCCCCTGCGACGACTCCAGGATGCGCGTGTTCGCATTGAGCGCCGGGTCGAGCGTGTGCGGGGGCGGCAGGCTGCGATGATAGGCAGAAATTGCCAGCGCAGCCGAGGCCGCCCCGGCAGTCGTCCAGCGGAGCCAGCGGGGAAACGAAGAAGAGGCCATGGCATTGCAGAAAAGCGTGAGCAGATATCGGATGCGCCTCTACTGGCAACCTGCAGCGTGGGATTCCGTAGGGATACGAAGCACCGGGAAAAGCCACCTGCCATGGCGCCGACATACCCGCGGCGGCTCCCCCGAGGTAGCCCTCCTACTCCAAAGCAACATGCCCCTGTAGTTCAACTGGATAGAACACGGGCCTCCTAAGCCCGGAATCCTGGTTCGAGTCCAGGCGGGGGTACGACAACGTCCGATCGTTTCTGCTGATGTTACAACGACACCGTTCAAGGTAGCAAGGTAGGCCGCTTCTCTCGGTTATCGGCACAACACAACAGCTCTTAAAGTGTCATCGCGAGGACGGAGCACAGCGAACGAGTACTCTTGGGATGCGACCCCTGCGCTCCACCAAGGCCGCGAACTTCGAACAGGGGGCATGGGCCTGCACTCCAGGAGCATTTCCTGTCCACAGTCGGAGCGACACGATCCATCCCCCTAAATCCCCCTCCTCCGAGGGGGGCTTGGTGGGCTCCTTCTGCGACCCGTCTTGCAGAGTGGCTCCGCTGCAGCGTCCTCTCCTACCGGGCGCTATCCCGGAAAGGAGGGGTGCCCGAAGGGCGGGGTGGTCCTGAGTCGGATAAAGATCCCGGGTCTGCGCTGCGCTCCGCCCGGGATGACTTGCTGTTGCGGGGCTTTTCTGGAAAGTACGCGTATGCCTCTGCAGCCCTGACCTCCCAAAACAAAGTCACCCCGGGCTCCGAGCCGGGGTCTTCCGTATCCATAGAGCCGCCATTTTCGAATATGAAGACTGCCCACATCCCCGGCGGTCGGGAAAGGTAGTCCGCCCCGAACAGCGACGCATGAGATTAGCACGTCACGGCCCCCCCTAAATCCCCCTCCTCCGAGGGGGACTTGGTGGGCTCCTTCTGCGCCCCGTCTTGCAGAGTGGCTCCGCTGCAGCGTCCTCTCCTACCGGGCGCCAGCCCGGAAAGGAGGGGTGCCCGAAGGGCGGGGTGGTCCTTGACCGAATGGAGATCCTGAGTCTTCGCTTTGATACGCTATCTCCAAAGTGACTTGACCGTGTGGGGTTCTTCTGGAAAGCACGTCTGCCCCTTTGCGCATCGACACTTCCACCACCAAGTCACCCCGGCCTCCGAGCCGGGGTCTTCCCATATCCGAGAAGGCCAAAGCTTCCAATACGCGCCTACACCTACGGTCAAGCAGGCATCTTGGACAGGTGGCTGCTAATAGCCTGCCTCGAACAGCAACGCATGAGATTGCTTCGTCGCAACGCTCCTCGCAATGACAAGGTGTAGGGGGCTCCCTACTATAATAGCACGACGCTACAGAGTCCTCTCCTACCGTGCGTCAGCCCGGAAAGGAGGGGTGCCCGAAGGGCGGGGTCCTTGACCGAATAAGAGCCTGTTTGGGTTTTGGTTTGATGGCGAGAGCGAGCGCCGCTGCGGCGAAAATTGGACCACGATGGAGGTTCATAGTCGGAGATTACCCACATCTTCGGAAGGCATTCTGTCCTATTGCCTGACGCATGCGGTAACAGCTTCCGCTTTTCCTCTTCGCTCGCGAAACAGGTTTTCAACAAAAGGCGGGAGGTGCACCTGCGCGACCCCGTGCTCGGGGGCCATGTCAGGCCGCGCTGAAAGCAACCGACCAGCCAGGGATGCACCCAAGGCCCCGCATCCCTCTAAACACCACGTTTTGAGCGGTCTGTTTTGGGGAGCTGCTAAAACTGATCAACGATGCGTGCGGCGAGTGCTGCGAGCGAATCCGTCATCCAGGGCGTCCAGATTGGCGGAACGGGCATGGTGACGCGCTGCATGCGCTGCGAATCGGGCGCCTCGAAGCCGAGTCCGTAGTGGTGCAGCGCGATACCGGGCTTGCGCACCCGCACCGACGCGCCGTAGCGTCCGTCGTGCACGACCGGGTGGCCGCGCTGTGCGCACTGCAGACGGATCTGATGGGAGCGTCCGGTGTCGAGCTGCAGGTGCACGAGGGTACGGTCGTTGTCGGTGCGCAGCGCCTGGTAAGTGAGGCGGGCCGCCTTGGCGTCGGGGTGGTCGGGCGAGACGATCTGCGGCCCGGTGGCGGTGTTGGCGATGGCATCTTGCATGGTGCCCGTGCCGCTCATGGCACCCTCGACGAGCGCCAGGTAGTGCTTATCCATCGTGCGCGCCTGCACCTGGTCGGAGAGCTGCCGAGCGGCGTCGGAGGTTTTGGCCACAAGCAAGATTCCTGATGTGGGACGGTCGAGGCGGTGCACCAGCCCTACAAACGGATCGGGGTCTGCATCGGTTGCCCACTGCGTTTTGAGGATATCGAATACGTTGGGCTTGCCGGTGGCGTCGGGCTGCGAAAGCATGCCGGCGGGCTTTTCGATGGCGGCCCACCGGTCGGTTTCGGCAGCGCTACGCAGCAACGGGGTCGACTCGGTCGAGGACATGCGGGGGCGGGTGATTGCAGAAAAAAGCGGACCGGTTGGACGAGCGGGGGCACGGTTTGTTTGGGTGGGCCTGCTGTGCGCAGCAGTCTGCCTCAGCTTGCCCCGGTGCGCCATTAACGTACAGCGGCTTGCGCCTGTTTACGTGGGTGATTGCGGCGTGAGCGCTTGCGGGAGTGCCTGCCGCCTGCAATCATGAAGGTGCCTGCATGAAGGTGCATGTTTGCCATGCCCCGCTGCACCCATGCCCTGCTGCATCTACCCTACCCATAGATAGCCTCTACATCCAACTTCCACGTGTGTCTCTGTGCGTATCTCCTTGCGTTCCCAGTACGGACTCTTGGCCGTCCTTTTTTTGGCGCTTCCCACCTGGGTTAGCTCTGCGCCTGCGCAGTCGCCGGTGGGGGCATCGCCCTTTGCGTCGTGCGTGGAAGCTACAGGCGGAAACGCCACCATCATCATTCCAGAAACAGCCGAGCTTTCCGTAGACGGTGAAGCGTTCTCCGAAGGCGACGAGCTTGCCGTTATCGACGCAGCGGGGCAGTGCGTCGGGCATCTGACCTGGTCGGGCACCGGGAGCGAGGCGCTCGTGGTCTGGGAGGTTGGCCTCTTCAGCGAATCGACCGCCGGACTGCGTCCGGGCGACCCGCTTACGCTGCGGATCTGGCAGCGCCGCACCGATCGCGTGTTCACGCCTGCAAACAGCAGTGTGGAGGTGGTGCTCGACACGTCCACGTCGCACCTAAACGAAACGTTTCGCTACCAGCGTGACGGCATCTACGTGGTACGGCAGCTCACCGTGCATCCGTCCTCGGACTCGTGATCTCCGCCTTCGTATGCGTTCTTCGTGTGCGTTCTTCG
>NZ_JARWGJ010000039.1:0-2888 GCF_040409695.1 Longimonas sp. | reverse complement strand
GTCCAGGCACGCAGCACAGGCGGCGGTGTTAACTATAGCTTACACGGCCCCGGCCCCGTGTGGCACGTCCCCCGCCCAAAATGTAAGGTTTTATAAGGTTGTCCAGCGATGCCAGCACGCGCCCGTGTAGTGTGACAGTGCGACACCTCGGAGCCACACGGAGCGCCGAATCCCGCAAAGCTATGCAAGGATGCTTTGATTCTTTGGCACTACGCGCGCGTAGTGTGTAAATACGAAAGAACGGCACTGTGCCTCACAGATGGATGCCAGTGGATGCCGACGGCCCCGCTACAGATGTGCACGTAGCGCCTACGATCTGGTTGGGGTTTGGCGGCCACAGCATACGCGGATTCGCGCCCTGTGGCGTGCTATGGGCTTTTCCGATGGGTTTAGGACTGTCCCCCCAGGGGTGGCCCCGCGCCCGCTTGGTGACATCTACGTACGTTCGTACGAAGTGCGTGGGTTGGATGACGGCCCCGCGCCCGCGTGGACGCGGCTATCAGCCACCAGGGGTCTGAATCTCAGCGACACCATTTGCTGTCAGCCGGAAGGGTGTGCATCAGTCCACCACTAAAGGTAATCCTGTAGCTGCATCAGTGTCTCGCGTTCGCGGGCTTCTACCTGCTCATGCATCGTGCGTACGTGATCGGGAATGTGTGATGCAATCGTATCTCGAATGATGCTGCGCAAGGCATTCGGTGGGATGGCGTCCAACTCTACAGATTCGCCCTCAAAGCCCTCGGAGCGGCTGTCCGTCTGCTTCGTAGGGCGGGACGGTAGATCCATGCGCCGGATCTGTTTGGGCGTCACGGCCACTCGCTCAAAGCGCACGCGGCCCGGATCGGTGGCGAATCCGCGTAGCTCGTCTACAGCGGATTGCCAGGCATCACACCCGCTTGGGTCATGATCGCCCAGGTTGTAGATGTATGCTGTCTTGCCTGCCTCCAGCGCGTTGTTGATGTGTTGGGCGGCATGATGCAGGTAGCTGATACTACTGTATCCACGAGCTACCCACAGGCTTACGCCCATGTCCTCGGTCACATCCCACGCCACACCCGCCAGGGCTTCCTTCTCCATCCACACTTGCACATAGTCGTCAAGATCGCCCCACAGGTTGCGGCGGTAGAGACGAGCGGTTTCGTGAAGCGCATCGGCCATGCTCCCATACTGTTCAGGGCGTCGTACCGTCCTGCTGGAGTCCACAATCCAGGCGTACGGTACGCGGCCAGAGCGCCGCATCTTGCGCAGTTCGCGGGCCACGGTACGGTAGCCTCTACCTTCTACCTTCGGCACCACACCTTCCACCACGAGGCGGTAGAATACCTGCCGGACGGTCATGGGCTTATCCTTGCGCAGAGCCTCCACAATCGCTTTGCGGATGCCCTCCATTTCGGCTTTTGTTCGACGGGGCATAAGTTTATTGTGCTTGCTCAATAAAAGCGTGATCGGTGGTGGCATTCATCTTCGATGCCAGGGCAGACGCTACGGCGGGCGCATCGGCCCCGAAGTGCGTGCGCAGTTCGTCGGCAAGGGCATCGGCAGCGCGGTCGATGCGAGCGGACTGTATGCCCTCCGGGATCGCATCCCCCCATCCGGTGCCCACCTTGCGAGCGGCAACGTCATGCAGCACGAGGCGGTGCTCTTGGGCGTAGGCGCGTAGCTCGTCGGCTCCGTGCTCCTGAAGGTAGCTGCATGGGTCGTGCCCATCAGGCAAGGTGCAGGCAGAGGCGTCGATGCCGTGCCGGATACATCGCTGCATGGCCCGATCTGATCCGCTGTCGCCTGCCTCGTCGCCATCAAACAGCAGCATGACGTGATCCACGCGCTGCATCAGCGCCTTCAGGTGCTCGTCAGTCAGCGCCGTGCCACAGGTGGCAACGGCATGACGGATGCCTGCTCCATGTAGCGCCAACACGTCGGTGTATCCCTCGACCACCCACGCTTCCCGCGTATCGGTCAGCGCCGTGCGTGCCTGGTAGAAGCCGTACAGGATGCTGCTCTTATCGTAGAGCGGCGTAGCGGGGCTATTGACGTACTTGGGGGTGTCGGGGTCGCCTGCACCTTCATCGACGTGGCGGCCCGCAAATGCGAGCACCTCGCCACGATGCGAGAAGATGGGGAAGATCACGCGCCCTCGGAAGCGGTCGTAATAGCCCCGCCCGTTTGGGCGCTCAATCACGAGCCCCGCATCCTCCAGCACATCGACGGAGATATGTTGCTCCTGTGCGTGCGTCAGCAGGCGTTCCCATCCATCAGGGGCATAGCCTATGCCGAAGCGCTTCAGCGCATCCTCGTCGAAGTGGCGGCCCTGTAGGTAGGTACGAGCGGGGGCTCCTGCATCGGCTTTGCAGCGCACGTTGTAGAAGTAGCGAGCGGCAACTCGGACAGCCGCCTTCAAGGATTCGCGCCGCTTGCGAGCATCAGCAGATGCGCCGTGTTCATCGGGAAGGGCAATGCCCGCCTCGTCGGCAAGGAAGCGGACGGCCTCCAGGAAGTCCAGCCCTTCAGCCTGCTGTACGAAGTCGATCACATCGCCCCCGGCCCTGCATCCGAAGCAGTGGTAGAGCCCTTGCTCTGCATCGACGGTGAACGATGGGGTACGCTCGTCATGGAAGGGGCACAAGCCTTTCCAGCGCGTGCCGCTCTGCTTCAGGTCGGTGTGTTGGCCCATGATGTGCACGGCATCGACGGCGGCGCGGATCTCGTCTAATGTCTCGTTGGGAATCGGCATGGCATCAATTATTTGTGGGTCTATTCATGAGTGAATGGGGCACCGGATGCAATGGCATTACTCACAGCGTCAAGTTCATGCCAGCGCGGGGCCGTCAGCATATGCCCGGTGCCAATGGCATCAGCTATGAGCGTAGCAGCAGCGCCGTCGCCGTGCC
>NZ_JARWGJ010000038.1:0-2891 GCF_040409695.1 Longimonas sp. | reverse complement strand
GTGGCCTCGTCGAACGTGCAGCGACTGCCGCCCGGAGTCACCGGCGCTACAACATACGGCGTTACCGACGGCGGCAGGCTCGCCCGGACCTGCCCCCACCGTGCGCATCCGCTATAGCTGAGCGGCCCGCTCCACCCGATGCCCGCTACAGCAGGATGCTCCCAGTGGGCCTCGTCGCGCAACACCGGCGCAGATACGTCGACGTAGAGGGCAATGCCAAATGTCGCTGCGGCCTGCATCCCCTCAGGCGTTGGAGGCCGGGTGGCCCGCACGTGGCGTATGCTATTCCCCTCCATCATACGCAGCGTGCGCACCTCTTCCACATCCGACCCACTGGGCGTCCATACTACACCGACGACTGATGGACTGACTGATAGGCGCTCTGGCGCCCCGGTCTCTTGGGCTACATGCTCTGCCGCATAACGCTCTGCCGCGTGGCTTTTGGGGGAGGAAGCCGCTACGCTCTGCGTGCCACTGCCCCCCCACATAACAAGGAGGTATGCGATCGAGATAAGCAGCAATGCAGATTGATTGTAAAGCGACAAACGACGAAAAAACAGAATGTCCGGGTGGCATGATGAATTACGCTTTGTTGTAATGTCCCCCTTCTTGTGGGGTTCTCACCCTCCATCACTCAACACGCAACTTGTTATGAAACGATTGACATGGACGACGCTGCTTCTCGCGCTTTTCCTGATTCCGGCTACGGCCCAGGCACAGACCGAAATCTCTCTCGGGCCGAAGGTCGGGTTTGATGTCGCTGATATCAGCGAGCCGTACATCGGTGCCGATGTACGTATTGAGCTGGAAGACTTTCCTGTGCGTATCAACCCAACATTCAATTTTTACTTCGCCCCCGAGAACGTCACATTCTGGTCGATAGGCGCAAACGGGCTGTTTGACTTCGAGCTGGATGATAGCGACATCACTCCGTATGCTGGGGCTGGACTGCAACTCTTTCGCACTTCGGTGAGTGCAACCACCCAATTCGGGTCATTTAGCGCGAGCGCAACCGACCTGGGCCTGACCGGCATAGGCGGTGCTGAATTCGACCTTGACGGATTTCGACCGTTTGTACAGGCAGAACTTGGCCTCATCTTCGGAACAGGATCCCCCACACTTCTCGGACTGGGCGGCGGGGTCCTGTTTGATCTGTAGATAAACGCAACAGACATTCTGCCTTCTTCCTTACGCTGTAGCGCAGTACCGGCTTCTGCCGGGCTGCGCTATTTTTTTTCGACCTTGGCCCCAACTGATTCTGTGCGTATTCACTGTTGGCTGTAGGGCAACATTGCACCTTTGACTGCTGCCTCCGATATTCAGGCATTCGTGTTTTCCAACTTGCTCCCCCCATTCTACCATGCTACGCACCTGTCTGGCTGCCACCCTTGCGCTCTTGCTCTGCACGGCCCTCCCCCAGAATGCTGACGCCCAGGTCGGCCTCGCCTTCGGTCCTCGCGTCAGCGTTGATGTAGGAGACGATATTAATGGCGACGATGCCACGCTCGCCCTCGGCGCGGACCTCCGCATCTCCTCGGTCGCCCTGCCTTTCACCCTCAACCCGACGTACGACTATTACTTCATTGATAGTGATGTATCGTTCTCAACCCTGAACGTAAACCTGCTCTTCCCCTTTGGCATCGACAACCGGGTGTTCACCCCCTATAGCGGACTTGGCGCCGGGTTCTCCTTTATCAGCAATGGCGATACGCAGACTGATGCAGGCCTCAACGTACTGGCTGGCGCGCAGTTTGGCGTGCTCCCCTTCCGCCCCTTCGTCGAACTGGGCTACTCGATCTACTTCACAGAGGGCGATAACCTAAACGCCTTTGGGATTCGTGGCGGACTGCTCTTCGGGCTGTAGCCCTGCTTTCTCGGCAAGATGCCCTCTCTGTGCATCTTTCCCAGTCCAAACTGTGTGCCGCACTATCGAAGCACGTCTCTTAGCCAGGGGCGTGCTTTTTTTTGCAACCTGCACCAGCCGGTCAGCTCTCAACCGGCGGTAGTATTAGCAGGACGACACGTAGGTTACTGCTCCGTAACGTTTAATTGAATAGCAGACCATCCGTTGCGAGATATACCTCGTAGGGTCAGGTGAGCGGGAATCTTCCCGTACTGGTTTTTTATCACCAACCCTCTGCAAAGCAATGGATTACACGCAATCAAATATGTTATGGGCTGTTGTCTTGGCCGTTACCTCTCTTTTTGTCTTCACTGCGTGCGACAACGATTCCTCTCCGGTTGACCCCGGATTTGAAGACCCGGAAATGGATACATTTGGCTATGCCTTCAACGAGGGACAGCTGCTTGGCGACCCCGACACAGCATACCGGGGCACGCACGACCGCACGCTCAGCGCGGAAATCAGCGTTGAAGAGATGGACGATGGAAACGCTGCGGTCACAGTCGTGCTCGAAAACACCATAAGCGGCGAAGCCTATCCGGTACACGTGCACGACATGGCCGACCCCAGCACAACCCCCAACAACACGCCGTACAACGAAACGCCCAATGGCGATGTCTTTGCTCAAGTGCTCGAAGGAACCGGGGGGGCTGTCAGTGCAACGAACGAGACAGACATTGCCTACCAGGAAATTGTAAGCGACTACGAGGCGTTCTTTGTCGTCCATGATCCCCTACAGGACCTGAGCACCGTGGACCTTACTACGTATCTGATTCTCGGCGTATTTGGGGAATCGTTGGAGGAAGGCGCATCCAGCCTGCGCTCTGCCAGCTACGACTACGCCTTCAATGAAGGGCAACTTCTTGGAGACCCCGAAACTGCATACGACGGCACGCAAGGCAACCACCCGCGCAACCTGAATGCAGTGCTGGAGATCACAGAGCGGCCTACCGGACTGGCCACAGTCACCGTCACCCTCGAAAATACG
>NZ_JARWGJ010000037.1:0-16334 GCF_040409695.1 Longimonas sp. | reverse complement strand
GTGCTATACACCCAGTGCTATACACCCAGTGCTATACACCCAGCACGATGTCCATAATTTCTGCTTCCAGCTGGTAGACCCGTTCCGAATCGTTGTCGGCCAGGGCGTGCTTGAGCTGATTCAGGCGATCGCGGAGGTGGCTGCTTTCCTGTGGAGACATCCGGCCCTGATCTAAAGCGGACTCGGCAATATCGATAAGCGATTTTACGTCTGAGAAGTGCGGGGCGTTCTTCCAGGACGCTTCGGGCGGCGCGCCTTGCGGAGAAGAGGAGGAAGCTGGTTTAGAAGCTGGTTTGGAAGTATCCGAGGCGTCGCCTGAGGAGGAGGCATCGACATCCTTCAGCCAGTCGACGTTGTCCCACTCCATGTCGCCGGAAGAGGTAGAAAAGCTCTTGGTTGTAGGGCCCCCACCAGGAGAGGGCGTACGCTGCGAATCTGGCTCAGGGTGTTCTCGTTGCGACCGGGCCGTAGGAGAGCTATTCGCGCTGGAACGGGCAGGGTTAGATCCTTCACTGGCCTGCGCAGATGCAGCGCTGTCGGGAGCCGGCCAGCTGAACGAGTCCGTACTCGAAGAGGCATTACTGGACGCTGACGACGGTGCGGCTCCTCGACTGGCCTGTACTTTGCGGCGCGAGCGGGCAATAGCCTCATCATCCAGTCCGGCATGCGCTTGAAAGGTGTGCTCGGTATCGGTTCCTGGAAAGGTCACGGAGATATCGAGCATGCCGTTGGGATTGTAGACGTAGGTGACCTCAATATCGTTGGTGTCAGCCGCTTCGGGAATGTCGATGGTACGCTCGGCCAGGCGTGTGAACCCTTCTTCAGTGTTCGGTTCTTCGTTGATCTCGGCCTGTACAGACCCCGACTGCGAGTCGCGCTGGTACACGTGCAACGTGACGGAGGACTGCCCCTGTGCTGCCGGGGTGTACTCGCGCGTGTGCTCTTGCGAGACTTTACTGTTGGTCGGAATGATCTCTGAATACTGCCCGTCTACCATCTGCCCATAGTGGTTGCGCACTACGACGGTGCCAAGCGACAGGGGGCACACGTCCTGGATAGTACGGTCGGTAAGACCATCGATGATGGCGGTCTGTACGGCAGCACCCATTGCGATGACCTTGTCGGGGTCGATCTGCTTGTGCGGGGCGACGCCCATAAGGCGCTCTACGAACTGCTGAACATATGGGATGCGGCTGGTACCGCCCACCATAAGCACCCGGTTAATATCTGAGCGGTTGAGATTGGCATCAGCCAGAGCCTTTTCGATTGCGGCTTCTGTCTGCTCAACCAGGGGGTGGATCAGCGACTCGAACGTGTTACGTCGCACATCCACCTGCAGGTTGATCGGGCTGCCATCACGCACCATAAAGTAGGGGATGTTCACGGTCGCATGCGTGCTCACGCTCAGGTCTTTCTTCACGGCCTCGCATGCAAAGAGCAGCCGGTAGTAGTTGCCCGAGTCTCTGATAACTTCAATGCCATGCTCGGCTTCAAACTTTTCGGTGACGTGCTGCACCAGCGCTCGGTCAAAGTCTTTTCCACCAAGATCCGTGTTGCCCGATGAGGCCTTCACCTCGACCATTGTGCCTCTATATTCGACAATGGATACGTCGAAGGTACCTCCGCCAAAGTCATAGACCAGGATCGTTTCGCCGTCGAGATCTTCGTCATATCCGTATGCAAGAGCAGCGGCAGTCGGTTCGTTGATGATCCGCTCGACCGTCATGCCTGCAATTTCGCCGGCCTGTTGGGTAGCTCGGCGCGCCGGATCTGGAAAGTTGGCGGGCACAGTGATAACGCATCGGGTGACCGGCTCCCCAAGCTGCTGTTCTGCGCTTTCCTTCAGGTGCGTCAGGATCTGCGCCGAGATCTCGGCGGGCGTGAACCGGTGCTCGCCCAGCGTAAACTCAACGTCTTCGCGCATGTAGCGTTTGACCTGTTCAACGACAAGATCGGGGTCTGACTGAGCAATCGACTTTACGCTTTCGCCGACGACCGGCTTATTGGTCTTGCGATCAAACCCGAAGTAGGAGTCAACAATCGCATGGCCCCGCGCATCTTTAAGCAGTCGAGGGCCCTCTTTCGCGTCAAAGATGGCGATTTCGGAGGTGGTGGTGCCAAGGTCAATGCCGACGAACGCCATACAAATAGTAGATACTGTTAGCAGATACTGTCTTGAATAGATGCGTTGTACAATCTCCAAAAGAGAAGAGGGAGACAGAGTTTCCACGCATCGATCATAAAACCGCATTTCCTGTACGTAGCGCGGATGACCGCCTTGTAAGCCGGTATGAGATGAGAACTGGTATGGTGATGAGAAGGTTGCAGCAGGGGCGGCATGGCGGACGGCTGGCAAGTAACACGACAGACGACTGCCGAGGCAGGGCCATGCATGCTTCAGCACGATGCGTGAGGAGACAGGGGATGGTCTTTTGGTCTAAGATTTTTGGAATCCTAACCATATTGGTCAGGTCGCTTTCCTACACTGTAATAATGCATCGCAAAAAAATACGTATCGATGCCTGGCCAGCGCGCAATGTGGCGCCCTGGCAAACTCGCTTATACCGACTTATTGTATAGAGACGCTTATGCCTACGACTCCATCGTTCGACCAGATTACACCACCGACAGATGGCGACGTCATCCGTAAAGACGGTGACGCGCTCCACGTGCCCGATCGTCCGATCATACCGTTCATCGAGGGCGATGGCATTGGGCCGGATATCTGGGCGGCTGCGCAGAACGTGTTCGATAGCGCCGTGCAGCATGCCTATGGCGACGATCGTGAGATCGTCTGGATGGAGGTATTTGCTGGTGGCAAGGCGCAAGACGAGTACAACGAGTGGCTGCCCGAGGACACGCTCAAGGCGATTGAAGAATACCTCGTTGCGATCAAGGGCCCGCTCACTACACCCGTGGGGGGAGGCATTCGGTCGCTGAACGTGGCCCTGCGCCAGCAGCTCGACCTGTTCGCCTGTGTGCGTCCGGTTCGTCACTTCGAAGGCGTGCCTTCGCCGGTTCGGGAGCCTGAGCTGGTTGACATGACGATCTTCCGTGAGAACTCAGAAGACATCTACGCAGGCATTGAGTACCGCGAGGGATCGCCCGAAAACGATAAGATCAAGCGGTTCCTGATTGAGGAGATGGGCGCAGATACCATCCGCTTCCCTGATTCTACGGCGATCGGCGTGAAGCCGATCTCGGAAGAAGGCACGAAGCGCCTGGTACGCTCGTCCATCGACTACGCCATCGAGCGCGGCTACGACAGCGTGACGCTCGTGCACAAGGGCAACATCATGAAGTTCACCGAGGGCGCTTTCCGCGACTGGGGCTACGAGGTGGCGAAAGAAGACTACGGCGCCGAAGACCTCGACGGGGGTCCCTGGCAGGTCATCACGCTCGACGACGGCCGCGAGATCATCGTAAAAGATGTCATCGCCGACGCGATGCTGCAGCAGATTCTTACGCGTCCGAACGAGTACGATATCATCGCCACGATGAACCTGAACGGCGACTACATCTCTGATGCTCTCGCGGCCCAGGTAGGCGGTATCGGCATTGCGCCGGGGGCGAACATCAACTACAATACGGGCCTTGCGCTCTTTGAAGCGACGCACGGCACCGCGCCGAAGTATGCGGGCATGGACAAGGTAAACCCAAGCTCGGTCATCCTTTCCGGGGAGATGATGTTCCGCTACATGGGCTGGGGCGAAGCCGCCGACCTGATTATCGAGGGCCTCGAAACCACGATCAAACAGAAGCGCGTGACGTACGACTTTGAGCGTAACATGGAGAACGCCACGCTATTGAAGTGCAGTGAGTTTGGCGAGGCGATCGTAGAAAACATGGCATAAATACGATCGGTTCGGAGCCTGTAGGCGAACATGTCGATGGGCTTCGTGCGTATAGAAACGGCAGTAAGGCGGGCGAACACCGGTTCGTCCGCCTTTTTGTATGCTTCTGCGCGCAGAAGTAAACACGCTGCCAGTCAGCATGAGCCGTCTGCAGCCGACCTGCGGAGGCTCCTCCGTGCAAGCTACTGCTTCCGGGCACGACGCGCTGTTTGCGAACGGCTTACGGAAGCCGATGTCGGTGCCCCCTGTGGTGCAGATTAAGCAGACTAAGCAGATTAAGACGCAGATTACGGTGCAGGCCGCAATCCCTCTACTTGAGTTAACTTTTCTTGTCGCTTATGGCTTCTCGTACTACCACGTTCATTGACGACGAAGCGCAGATGTTCACGGTACGTGCCCCCGCGCACATCCCCGAAGCCGCTATCGAATCCAGTCATCATGACTTTATCGCCGATCACTGGGTTGACCTGGCTGCCGCGTCGTACATGGGGTTCCAGCGCCTGGGTATCGGGCTGGTTGTCGTGCAGGAACGTCCTTCAGTTGACGAAGCGGTTCAGATGGAGGCGCATACCATCGGCTACGCGCAGGCCGACGGCATGTGGATCAAGAACCGGGCTGCCCATCTTCCTACAGAATGGATGGATACCCAGCTGCAGTCGTACGACCCGAATGAATCGGTGCTGGCGCTTTTCGTAGAGAGCGAAGACGTGATTCGCGCCTACGCGGTAAGTGCCCAACCGTCTCCGCCCAACGCCCTGCATCAGGCCCGTGCCCAGCTGAACTGAGAAGTTGAGCCGACACGTTACACAATAATCGGGACTTGATCGGGTTTGCGTAAACTGCGAGAGCACGCGGGGCGGCCCAATCCGGGCCCAGCTATACCTCTACCCGCAGGCGGCTGCCATCCTGCGCATCCCGTACGGTAAGACGAGCCGGCAGCCGGCGCTTTAGCTCGGTTACGTGCGAGATAATGCCCAAGAGGCGGCCCTGCTGGCGCTTCTGCACGTCGCTTAGCACGTCGAGTGCGCGTTCGAGCGTGTCTTGGTCGAGCGTACCAAAGCCCTCGTCGATAAAGAGCGTGTTCAGGCGGCGGCCGCCCGTGCGGCGCTGCACCACGTCGCTCAGTCCGAGGGCCAGCGAGAGCGCGGCGTTGAAGCCCTCACCGCCCGAAAGCGTGCTCACCGGACGCTCCTCGTTGGTGTAGGCATCGTGCACGCGTAGGTCGAGTCCACCACTGCGGCGGGCATCGCTGAGCGTCGTAGCGCGCTTTAGATGGTACTGGTTCTGCGACATCCGCTGCAGGTGCGTATTCGCGACCTTCAGCACGTCCTTTAGCCGTGCGGCCAGCACGTAGCGCTGCAGGCTGATGTTGCGTTCGTTGCGCCCTTTGCCCCCGGCCACCTGACTCAAGTGACCGATGCGCTCGACCCGGCGCTCGGCTTCGGCGGCCTGGTCTTCAATCTTCTTGAGGCGCTTGAGCGCACGCCGTAGGCCGTTGCTCGTGCTCTCCAGCCCCCCGATCTGCTGGTCGAGCTCGCTGAGCCGGGCTTTGAGCTTACGTACCTGCTCCTGAGCGCCCTCCACATCCGGCGGCTCAATGTCTTCAGCGCGTGCCCTGGCCGTCTGTAGCTCCGATTGCGCGGTAGACCACTGCTTATCCACCGCCTGAATCTCGTTGCGCAGGGCCTCCAGCGCGTCGGCCTCCATCTGGGCGTCCTCGTACGCCGTGCGGTCTTCAAACCCCTGCTCGTGCAACGCCTCCCGAAACGCTGTTTCAGCCTCCTGATAGGCCTCATGGGCAGCCGCAGACTGCGCACGAGCGTTTTCCAGATTCGCCTCGGCCCGGGTGTGCTCGGTCTTGGCCGATGCCATCTGCGCCTCAGCCGCCTCCAGCGCTTCGGTGTAGGCGTCAAGCTCGTCCTGGAGCGTAGCGATGCGTTCCTCCAGCTCCTTCGTGGATTCGATCCCCTCAGGCACGCTATCCGCCAGGCGTTCAACGTCGCTGGCCGCCTTTTCATGCGTGCTCTTGGCCTCGCGCACCGCATCCTTCTTCGCATCCAGCGCCTCGCGCTTGGCTCTCAGCGTCTCGCTAACGGCATCGCGGCGTTCCGTCGCTTCCTCCACCGTTGACTGCGCCTGTTCGGCAGACGCAAGGGCCTCTTGGGCGTCCTGGTGCTTCGCTTCAATTTCAGCTACCGTATGCTCGGTTAGGATAGCATCCGTATCCTGAAGCGCCTCAACCCTGCTGGTGTACTTATCCACGGCTCGCTGGGCCGCTGTCTGCTTCTTGCGAGCGTCCTGCAGCGCGGATTCTGCGTCGTCGAGTGCTTCTCGGGCTCGTTCGAGCGTCTTTGCATCGGGTACGTCGCGCGTTGCATCAGCAGGGGCCGGGTGGGCGGTCGACCCGCAGACCGGACACGGGGTGCCCGCCTCCAGCTGGGCGGCGAGCACGCTGGCAAAGCCTTCATCGCGGGCCCGCTCCAGCTCGCGGACCTGTTCTTTCTTTGCATCGCGCACGTCTGCATGCCGCGCAACCCGCTCCTGCGCCGCTGAAAGCGTCTCTTCGGCCTCCTGCAGCGCCTCGTTCGTTTGGGCCAGCTGACGCGCATTTTTCAGCCGCTGCTTCCACGTTTTCACCGCCGACGTGCGCTCAGGTACCGCCTCGGCTTCCTCTTTGTGCGCCTCAATAACCGACTCCGCTTCGCTGATCTGTTTCTCCAGCGCTTCGATATTATCCAGAAGCGCCTCTTTTTCTTCGACAGCTTCGTTATAGGTTTTCCGGGTGGATGCGCGCGTTTCTCTGGCCTCGGACAGCGCCGCCACATCCAATCGGGCGGCGTCGAGCGTGTTAATCTGGGTCTCTAAGGCGTTCCGTTCCTCGCTTTTCGCCTGCTCGCGCTCCAGTTCGGATTGGGCGTTGTCGCGCGCCTTCTCGGCTTCCTTGTATGCCTCTTGCGCGTCGCTTCGGGCCTCCTTTGCACGGTCTCGGGCCGCCTTCTGGTCGCGCATGCGCACCGCTGCGCTCTCGATACGCTGCGCGCGTTCGGCTGCTCGCGCCTGGGCCTTCCGCACATGCTGCGCCTCCTGTTCGTCGCGAAGCGCCTCAACGCGTTCCTGCGCCTCTTCGACCGCATCCAGCAGCTGCTGCTGATCGCGGGCCGTCTGCAGAGCCTCTTCCGCATCGCTCAGCCGGGCAGTTACGTCTGCATGGGTGTCGCGGGCCTCGCTGAGGGCTTCGGCGCACGCTTCCTGCTTCGACCGAAGCGCAGCGGGCGTTTCTACGTCGTGTTGCGTCAGCAGAGCGCTGCGCTGGTCCAACAGCGCCTTTGCATCCTGCTTGGCCTCGGCATGCATTGCTTTGAGCTCGTCTTCCAGGTCGGCAAACCGCTCCGTATCAAACAGCACCTTCAGGATGTCTTCGCGCTTACTGGAGTCGGCTGCGAGGAACGCACGGAACTGGCCCTGCGGCAGCACCACCACCTGCCGAAACTGGTCGACCTGCAGCCCCAGCAGCGACTCGATGCGGTCGGTGACGTCGCGCTTGCCCTCGGCGATAAGTGTACCGGGGGCGTCGCGCTTGGCATCGCGATCGATGTCGGTGCGGTCGTAGAGCTCGGCATCGGGGCCGCGGGTGGTGGTGCCCTCTCCACGCTTCTTCGCCAGCTCCATGCGCGGACGCCGCCACACGCGGTAGCGTTTGTCGCCAAGGCGAAAGTCGAGCGTGACCTCGGTGGGATCGTCGGGGGTGGCGTAGTGGCTGCGCAGGTCGGTGGCGTCGCGCTCCGCTCCCGAGGATTCGCTGTAGAGGGCGTAGCAGATCGCATCCAGCACAAACGACTTCCCGGCACCGGTGGCGCCATGAATCAGAAAAAGCTGGTGCCCGGCAAAGTCGGAGAAGTCGACATCCTGAGGGGTGGCGTATGGACCAAACTGTTTGAAGCGGAGGCGTTCGAGCGTCATAGCAAGGCAAGAAGTTGGGAAGCGGGGAGAGAGATGCAACGCACTGCAACGGACTCCTACGCGTTGCGGCGATTGGCATCGATGCGTTCGAGGGCGGTGTCGAGAATCGGGTGGTCTTCGTCGTCGAGGTGCGTTCCGGTGGCGTAGCGGTAGAACTCGCGGAAGATATCGGTTGGGCTGTCGTCGTCGGAGGGTGGTACGAGGTCGTCGTCGGCATCGATCTCGACACGCGGAAACTCGATCTGGAGGCAGTTCGGGTAGACCTCGCGCAGGCGCGCCATCGCGTCGGTAACCGGCCCCCGGTTGGTGAGCGTGATCTTCAGGTAGTCGTCGGCGTCGGGATCGCGGGTGCCCCGGTCAAGGATCTCATGAAAGTCGCCTTCGATGCAGCGCAGATCACGGGGCGGCGTAAACGGGACCGGTTCGACGGTACAGGCGCCCTCGGCATCCATATCGACTACATAGAACGACTTGGTGTGCCTGTGTTCGCTAAAGGAGTACTTCATCGGCGAGCCGGCATAGCGAATATGATCCTCGCTCACGCGCTGCCGCTGATGCAGGTGACCGAGCGCCACGTAGTTGAACCCGTCAAACAGTCCGGTGGGCACCTGTTCAGCCCCGCCCACAAGGGTGCGCTCCGAGTCGCCAATCGTGCCGCGATGCGCGAAGATATGGGCAACTGCTATGGAGCGTGCGTTTTCGGGAATCTGCGGGCGCAGGTGGTCGAGTTGAGCAGATACAACGTCTTCATGGGATCGAATAGACGTATCTGAGTCAAACGCCTGGCGCGCATAGGCCGGTTGGGCATAGGGAAGTCCTGCAATGTAGACCGGGCCGTGCTCATCCCGTAGCACAACAGGATCGGTGCGGGGGTGGCATAGCACATGCAGGCCCTGGCGCTCGAGGATGGTAGAGCCAAAGTCGAGGCGGTCGGGGCTGTCGTGGTTGCCTGCAATCATAAAGACGGGCAACCCGGCATCGACCACGAGGCGAGAGAGGACTTCGTCGAGTACCTCTACGGCTTTTGAAGGAGGCACCGCACGGTCGTAGATGTCGCCCGCCACGATGATAGCGTCGGGTTCATACGTCTCGGCGGCGTCGACAAACTGGTTGAGGACGGCAGCCTGGTCTTCGGTCAGGTGCTGGCTGTGCAGGAGCCGTCCGAGATGCCAGTCGGCGGTGTGGAGGAAGCGCATGGCGGGTATGAAGGGTTGTGAGGATGGCTGGTTAGAGGTGGGAGAGGCAGACGTCGGCTAACACGGGTAGCTATCATGGGTCAGCTATCCCAGCGCAGTAAAGGCGCGGTCGAAGGCCGCAGCGCGGCGCGGCCAGTTGAATCGGTCTGGAATATCGTGCAGGGTGCGTCTGGGAAGCGGACGAAGGGTGCCCGATAGAAGGCCTTTGAGTAGAGCAAGGGCGTTCTTTGGCGTATCGTAGAGGGTCGGGGCATGAAGGAGCGGGTTGTGCAGGCGGGCGGGCATCAGTTCGGGATAGCTGAGCCGATGGGGCAAGACCGGGTGGCATCCGCAGCGAATGGCCTCCATAACCGAGAGGCCAAAGAACTCGTGGTGGGCCGTCGACACAACGACATCGGCGCGGTGAAGAAGCTCGGTGTAGACATCGGGGTCTTCCACAAAGCCCATGTGCAGCAGGCGGTCGGCAAAGCGGGTGCGTAGCGCATCGAGTGGTTCGGGCGTCTGGCCCACCGCTCGTCCGGTGACGATGAGGTGGAAGGGCACCGCTGCGTCGTCGAGCCCTTCGACGAGGTGGAGCAGCCCCTCCGGGTTTTTGTCGAAGGCCCAGCGTTGATTCCAGAGCAGAACGGGCGGGGCGTTGTGCGGGCGAGGATGAGGCGGGCCAAGGCGCTCCAGGTCCATGCCGAGATGCATCACCTGACTACGCGCTGCGATGGGGTCGACCAGTGCGGCAGCGGGCGGATCCGGGAAGCGGTTCAGGAAGTCCGGCAGCGCCTCCAGAAAGTCGGTGCGGTGGAAGTCTGAGTTAAACCAGCAAGCGTCGGCTGCGAGCGCCGATCGGTAGTTCATCAGCGCGTAGGTGCGCGGCGCTGCAGCTCCGGGCGGACGCGGGTAGGTGAGCTGGTTTTCGTGGAAGTAGAGCACGACCGGCACGTCGGAGAAGTGCGGGCGCACAAGTGCGAGAAAGGAAGGCAGGTCGAGCATGTCGGAGGCGAACACCAGGTCGGGGGTGCCTCGTTCGGACACGACGTGCCGGGCGTGCTCTGCGAGAGACACCGCGGCGGCATCCATGCGCCAGCGCCAGTGGCGTCCGGGTAGGGTGCAGAACGTGTACTCGTGGGCCGAGTGCGCACGGAGCCCGTCCAGGAAGCGGCGGTGCGACCCTCCGTACCACGGTTCCACGACGAGGATATGCATGGATGCAGACCGGTAAGAGAGCCCAGAAGAGAGATAGAAAGAGACGTACTACTGAAGGGAGCTAAGACGTTGCGAGCCGGTTGGCGAGCGCTTCGTCTTCTTCCTTTGTTGCGGGGCGGACGATAGCGATAGCCCGCACCTGCAGCGCTTCGCGAAGTTTGGGGTCGCGCACTTCCTCAGGGGTGATGAATTCCTCTTCACCCGGCCCGAGCTTGATTACGCGCGATGCCATAGCAACCTGTTCATCGACAGATCCGGTGTTCTTAATGAGCATACCACGGCGGTCACGATCAGCCATAGGGATGAAGGCAAGCGTTTCAGGGGAGGATACGAGGTAGATCCGTAGACTTTTACGGTTCTATAGTATATCATACAGGAGCGCCCAACGCACATGCAAACGACGAATAATTGCGTAATTGAGCTGGGGGCGTTTGCAGCGGACTACAGAGGATCAAGAGGGAACTGTGATGCGTGCTCAAGAAAATCAGTTCGACGAAACCGCGCCCGTGCGAACGGGATGGCTTCGCGCATGCCTGCATGGGGCACTGGGTGTGCTCTACCCCCCACAGTGCGTGGAGTGTGGAGTACGAACGGCTGCACCCGACGTACCGCTGTGTCCGCGCTGCGCGGCCGGTATTGAGCGGGCTACACCGCAGGCGGTGGGGGAGCGCCTGCAGCGTCTTGCGGCTGCTGATGTGATTGCCGATGCCCGAAGTCTGTGGGTCTTCGACGCGCAGGGCGCTCTGCAGTCGGTGCAGCACGCGCTCAAGTACCAGAACCAGCCACATATCGGGCACACGCTCGGGCGGTGGATGGCCGATGTCGTGCCGACAGAGGCGTGGATGCCAGATGGATTCGTGCCGGTGCCGCTGCATCGACAGCGCTGGCTGGAGCGCGGATACAATCAGAGCGAAACCCTTACTAAAGGGCTCGCGGAGGCGACCGGTGTGCCATCGTGCCCCGACATCCTGGCTCGCGTACGGCCCACGGCCTCACAGACCGGGCTGGCCCGGACCCAACGATGGCGAAACGTAGCCGGTGCGTTTGCCGCTTCGCAGCCCGACCGTGTCGCCGGGCAGGCATGGGTTGTAGTCGACGATGTACTCACAACGGGGTCGACCGCCGCGGCGGCAGCTCATGCGTTGCTTCATGCGGGAGCCAGCCAGGTCTTCCTGTGCACGCTCGGAATGGCCCGCACGTAAGCCATACGTATAGGCCATTCTAAGAGGCCCGTGAGAGACCCGCGGTATTCCAACATGCGGGCTTTCGCAGGCTTCTATGTGTGCACTACTACGTGTGCACTACGCTATTTTCTTCAAAGAAGGGGTTCGAGGCGTAAGCGTCGGCATCGGGATCGTTAACCCAGGCTTCGCTGTCAACCCGGTAGCGAAACTCGTGCTGGGTGTCGGGCTCCAGGGAGACCGCAGCTTTCCACACGTCGCGCGACTTTACGTACGTCATGGGCAGCTCACTGGGATCCCAGTCATTGAAGCTTCCAGCCACAGCGGCATGATCGTCGACCATGTCGCCAGGAAGCTCAAACGTGACTCGGACAACCGTCTTGTACTCGCGTTTCTTTATCATTGTGATGTACTTCAGTAAAGGGAGATAGTAGCGCTATGCCGCTACTATACTGCGCGGGCTGCTATGTTCAAACAGAGGGGTGCTAAAAAGCGCTTCCTTTCATAGGATTGTCATTATATGCGACAGGATGCGGTGTCTAAGGAGCATCGAGCGGCTCCTGTATAGCATAGTTATGGTGCCTGTGTGGCATGGTGCCAGGGTAGCGCGGCCCCTATCTAAAGATGAGCGAACGAACAAGGAATTACAGAGCTGGCTGTGGGAGCGCCGACGCTTGGGGACCACAGTGTACCACAACGGCCTAAGGGACGCTTCGTGCATTGTTTTGTGAGTCGTGCTCTGCACCGCACGTCCTTACCTTATGCAGCATCTTATGCAGCACGGCAGGTAGCTACGATGCCTCCGATGACATGTCCCTGTATCTGCATTGCGGTGTGCAGCGGGAGCGGGCGCAGATCAAACGTGTCGATCGTGTCTGACGTATCGTGCTTTTTGAGTTCCTGTTGGATGCGGGGGAGCGCCTCTTTAAAGTCGGTATAGCGCGGCGGCGGACCGCCAACTGGAGCAGCCGAGTCAAGCACAAACAGCGGCAGTTCGGTGACGACCGAAAGCGGGGTGCCGCCGAGCGAAGCAACAAACTCCATTGAGCTATCCAGAAAACGGCTGGCCATCTCATCGTCGTTCTGGGCGTGGAAGTAGGCGCGCATCCCGCTGCCACTTGGCGTGGTGGCAAACCCGGGGCCAAGCCAGAAGAAGCCTTTCTCCCCCTGGCGGTTGTGATCATGCATCCCAAGCCCTGCTTCAGCCACAACGGTCTGGTAGCGCGTCTGCAGCGCCTCAGTGCGGTAGCCCCAGTGTGGATGGATCAGCAGCAGCGCACCGGCGGCAACACCCATGCCGTGCGCGCTCAGGTGCGCGTCGAACGGACCCTGGACGCGCAGAAAGTCGCTTACGATCTCATTTTCCTGGCGCATATCCGGAAATCCGAACTCCATGTCACGTCCAGGAAGCTCGCGCACGCGGTGGCGCAGATAGGATTCGGTGCTGGGCCACTCCTCGATCCACAGCTGGTTGCGCGCCTCACCGTCGGGGTTGGTGTGCGGCACGATCGTCCATCGAATGCCCGTGCGCCAGAAGGTGTCGGGCGTCGTAGAAAGCAGCTGATCGACGAGGTAGCGCAGCGTTTCGGGGCCTACGGGCTCATCGGCATGGTTGCCCGCGATACAGCTTACGTGCAGCGGACCGTCGCCTGCGGTAACGCCATAGATGGGCCGCTCTTCCTCGCTGACGCCGAGGTCATGAAATGTGACGTCATTGCTCCCGTCGCAGGCCTTGCGGTGGTGGGTGTAGGCCGCGTCTTGCGTCTGGAACGCAACCGTATCGGGGGTGATCGGCGCCGTAAAGGCGTCGCCCCACCGGGCAGCAGCGGTAAGCGTGTCGTTGTCAGCAGCCATAAGCTAAGCGTGTCTGGTCAGGTAGAGACTTCAGGCGTTTCAGGAGGCGCTACGAATGCATCGGGCGGACGTTCGCCGTCGGCGTTTTCTGTTAGTACGTAGACATGATCGCCCGGCTGGAAGCGGATGTGCCCGCGCGGCGCTATGAGGGTGCCGTCGCGGACCAGGGCGGCAACAATCATGTGTGGGGGAATGGCGATCTCAGCAAGACGTTCGCCAACGGCGGGGGCCTCGGCTTCGAGGAGTACGTCGAGGACGGCGCTGCCGGGTGGGGCAGCGCCGGCCAGCTCGATGCGTAAGGGAGGCGGTGGTGGAGCGGTCGTGGCCAGGCCCAGCCACCGGCCCACCGGCACGATCGTGAGGCCCTGTAGGGCTGTGCCTACAACCACGCAGACAAAGGTGACGTTGAAGATGAAAGTGCTTCCTGGCAGCTCGTTCACGAGCGGCACCATCGCGAGGATAATCGGAACGGCGCCCTTAAGTCCGGCCCATGAAAGCAGCGCCTGCTCGCGGAGCGAGAAGCGAAAGCGCTCACCCACCAACCGAAGTGGAGCCAGCGTAAGCACAACCGATACCGGACGCGCCACGAGCACGAGTCCAACGGTAAGGAGCAGAGCTGCAGGGATATGCGGAATCAGGTCGGCGGGGACGACAAGCAGTCCGAGCAGCAGAAACATCGAGATCTGAGCGCCCCAGGCTACGCCATCCATGAAGTTTTGGATGTTGTGGCGGTGCACGAGGGGCGCATTGCCCAGCACCACGCCCACCACATAAATTGCCAGGAAACCGTTGCCGCCCACAAGGTCTGTTGCTGCGTACGTAAGGAGTCCACCAGCCAGGGCCAGCACGGGATAGAGGCCGGGACTGTCGATGCGCACCTGGTTGATTAGCAGCACGAGTCCGCGCCCCATGCCGTAGCCCAGCACAGCACCGACAGCCAGCTGCAGCACGACGCCCCCGGCCATAGTGCCAACCGAGGCCGTTCCGGTTGTGAGCGCCGAGGCGAGGAGGATCGTAAGGTAGATGCTAATGGGATCGTTGGTGCCCGACTCAGTTTCAAGGACGCCCTGCAGGCGCTTGGGAAGCCCGCATCCTTTCAGTACGCTAAACACGGCAGCGGCATCGGTAGGAGCCAGAATGGCCCCGAGAAGGAGTCCGCCCAGCAGGTCGAGGGGCGTTAGCCACCAGGCAATCAGGCCCATCACGCCGGTTTTGAGGAGCACCCCGGCGGTGGCAAGAAGTCCGGCAGGCACGAGAGAGGCGCGAAAGAGGGCTGCCTCCATGTCGAGGCCGCCGCTCAGAAGGATGACGGCCAGCGCGAGCATCCCGATATTGACGCCCAGCTCGTAGTTGGTAAATGGTACGCCGGCGCTGCCAGCGGCTACACCGATTCCCACAAACAACACCAGCGCCGGTACGCCCGCTCGCTGAGCTACGCCTGTGCTCACAATAGCCGCGATAATCAGCAGGCTGGCAAGGAGAACGTACAGGCTCATGATGCAGGAAGGCTACCAGCGAGAAAAAAGACACCGAGAGAGCGCGTTAAAACCGGGAGCGTGCCGTCTGAACGTGTAGCAGCCGGTCGGTGCCGAGCGAGGCATCGCGGTAGTAGACAAACGTGATGTACCGGTTCTCGCGGCGCATTAGCTGCTCTTGCAACAGGGATTGCAGGTCGGGGTCGGTAGAGCGGTAGCTGTACTCGTGCATGCCCTGCTTCATACGGGCGGTGGCGACGTAGCTCGCCGTCGTGGCATCCCACGACATGCGGAGGCCCTCGTCGCTGTGCAGGAACGGGCCCGTTAAGAAGACATCGCGGCGTGAAGCAGCCGGCTCAGGCGGACGCAGCGTAAACTGCACGTCTACGTACTGCGCAGAGACCTCGGGGTCAGAGAGCTGGCGCAGTGCGGCACGCACAAGGGTCTGCCCGTCGAGCGGATCGAAGCGGTCCTCGCCAAGAAAGCGGGCGTCGTCGGGCTCAATTTCAATGCGAGGCGGCCGGCGGGTACGGTCTACGTGCGCGATGCTCCGGCTTGTGCGCAGGTTGCTCAGGTCGACCACGTTCGGGGCGGTGGTGGGAGCATAGGCAGACGCACGGTCGAGCTCAAACGCCAGCGCAGGCTGCTCGCTCAAGAGCGGACGCTCGCTACAGCGCGGCGCTTCGCGCAGTCCGTTGCGTGCGAAGCAGACTGTGTACCCGAACGGATTTCCGCGCAGGTCGGCTGGCGGGGTGAAGAGGAGCGAGGGCTGTTGCAGGGGTAGGGGCTGTCCAGGACGGCGGAGCCCCTCGATATCGATCTGTCCTGAGGCGCGTTGCTCGGTAACGTAGAACGCGCGCTCGAACAGCACGTCGTTGCGGCGACCCTGTTCGGTAACGCGCACGATGTAGTTGCCGCTCACGGTGAAGCCGATTGTGTCGTTTGGGAATTGGTACCGGTAGTGCATATAGGGCACGTCGGTGCCCCGCGAGGGGCGATAGTCGAGCACAGCGTCGTCGATGAATCCTTCCATGTACTGCGACGGGCTCAGGTCGCGTTGCCAGCTTCGATCGGCATGGAAGAAGTAGACACTAAGGGGGCGCCCGTCCTCGGTCAGGAGGTCGAACGCGAGCGTGAGCTGGTTGCCCGCGTCCATCGAAATGATCGGCAGGGCCCGCTCGTCGTTGCTCTGGTAGAGCTGGATGGTGTGTACGGTGGTGTCGGTCGGGGCCAGCGTGGGGCGTAGGGGCGAGGCGTCGGTCTCGCTGGCCTGTTCGTCGTGCATCTCATCGGTCGACGCGCACCCTGCAAGCAGGGCCAGCAGCAGCAACCCGAGGCCCAGCATGTGAATCAGGCTGCATGAGGAGAGGCCGATTGAGCCAAGGAGCGCGCCAGCAGAAGAGGACGAGGAGCCTTCTGGCTCGGGTGGGGGACACGATGAACAACCAAACATGAAAAGCGGCTATTGAACGAGGGAATCAGCAGCGCGATCGTGAGCGCTATCGTATACGAAGACAAGGTAGTGGGTAGACGCTAAGTGATAAGGCTATCAGACACTGCAGGTTTGTCTTGTTCAAACCCCCTCTCCCTTTGGGCATCTCCCCCTTATCTAAGGGG
>NZ_JARWGJ010000036.1:0-16347 GCF_040409695.1 Longimonas sp. | reverse complement strand
TAAAGCGCGCCACCGGCACGTGCATCGGCGGCTTCGTGCTCGCGCGACATGTCTTCGAGGGTGCGTCCCATCGTCTCCCGGATGTAGCGCTTCACGAATACGAACGCCAGCACACCAAACGCTGCGTAGATGCCATATGAGACGCCAAGCCCCACGCTCGCCAGCAGCACCGGAAAGGTCATCGTAATCACAAAGTTCGACAGCCACTGCACCAGTCCGGCCAGCGCCAGCGCGGCGCCACGGAACTTGTTCGGAAACATCTCGCCGAGCATCACCCACATGACCGGGCCCCACGAAAAGGCAAAGAACGCGATGTAGGCGTTTGCAGCCAGCAGCGCAACCAGGCCAGCGTTGTCGCTAAGCTGCAGCGCGTCGGCATCGCCGGTGGCGGCGGTGCCAAACACAAACGCCATCACGCCGAGCATTGCGGCCTGCCCCAGCGCGCCGATCAGCAGCAGCGGACGCCGCCCCACTTTATCGATCAGCGCAATGGCCACGAAGGTAAAGAACACATTCACCGAGCCGCTGATTACGTTTTGCATCAGCGCGCTCGACTCGTCGAATCCGGCGGCCTGCCAGAGCGTCGCGCCGTAGTAGAAGATGACGTTGATGCCGGTAAACTGCTGCAGTGCGGCCAGCCCAAGCCCGACCCATACAATCGGATGCACGCGTCCGGTGTGCTCGCTGATGATGTCGGCAAGACGCGGTTTACGGCTCTCCAGCACCGTGTCTTTAATATTGGCTACCGTCTGCCGGGCCTTCTCTTTTGCGTTGAGAAGCCGCTGCAGCACCGCCTGGGCTTCCGATTCGCGTCCGGCCGCCACCAGATAGCGCGGCGACTCGGGAATTGCGAGCAGGCTAATCAGAAAGATGGATCCGGGGATGATCTCCACCCAGTACATCCATCGCCAGGCCGGGAAGTCCCACCAGAAGAGCGCCGACGCGCTTCCCGCCGATCCTGCGATCAGGTAGTTGCTCAGAAATGCGATAAACAGCCCGATCACGATCATCAGCTGCTGCAGCGTGGCCAGGCGCCCGCGGATGTGGGCGGGAGCCACCTCGCTGATGTAGGCGGGCGCCAGCACGCTCGCTGCGCCGACTGCCACGCCACCGATCAGACGAAAGAAGACAAACGTCGCGGAGCTGCCTGCTACTCCAGATCCCCATGCGCTTATGATAAAAACAATCGCAGTAGCAATCATGACCGGGCGACGGCCATATCGGTCGGCCACCGTACCCGCAAAGAACGCCCCTACGGCACTCCCCAGGAGCATAGACGCAACGTTAAATCCGGTGCCGACGGCGTCGGAGTCGAACGCATCTTGAAGCGCGTCGACCGTGCCGTTGATGACCCCGCTGTCGAATCCAAACAGAAACCCGCCCAGCGCCGCTGCCATCGAGATTAGCACGACCAATGGGGTGTTGCCCTGTTCTTGCTCGGGCGCGGGGATGTTTGCCTGCCTGTCTTTCATAACACGGAAAATTGAGGAAGAGGCACGTCGGAAGCGGTACGTCAAATCCTGGAGTGCGGCCCAGAGCGAGAGCAGCATTTCACCTACGCCGATCGCACCTACGCCATGTACGGCACTGTTGCTGCTCGTTCAATACGCTGCACGGTGGGTGCCCCTTTTGTACGGAAGCACCTATTGTCCAGAAGCACCCACCAGCCTATAGGGGGTTACATGGATGCAGACGGTTCTGGTTGGACCGCCTGCTCTACACGGGGCAGCAGCGCCGCGTTTGACGTGGGTGCTCCGGTGAGTGTTATCTCAGCGTCGAGGCTATCAACCTGGATGGTAAAAGGCCCCGATTCCACAACCGGGCGTGCATCCCGACCGATGAAGCTGAAGTCGTCCCAGGTCAGCTGGAAGGTCAGGGTTTCTGAGCTTCCGGGCTCCAGATCAACCTTTGCAAAGCGCTTCAGCTTTCGCACCGACGGGGTTACGGATGCGAACTCCTGGCTCATGTAGAGCTGCACGACATCACTTCCAGCGCGATCGCCGGTGTTTGTGATTGTCACTTCGACCTCGACTTCCTCTCCTTCATGGAGGGCACCAGTCGACAGAGACGTTTCGCTTACCGTCAGGTCGCTATAGTCAAACGTAGTGTACGAGAGTCCGTGTCCGAACGGGAAGAGCGGCGTAGCGCCGTCTGTCCCAAACTCGGCGTCGAGCCGCTCGCTGTGCTTGTGGTCGTAGAGCGCGTATCCGGTGGGTCGGCTCGGATATGTATGGGGAAGGTGGCCCGACGGATTCACATCGCCGTAGAGCACGTCGACCACAGCCTGACCGCCTTCTGTTCCAGGGTTGTATGCGGTGACGATAGCATCGGCTGCCTCATGGGCTACTCCCAGCGTACGCGGCCGTCCTTGCAGCAGCACGAGCACAACAGGAGTGCCTGTGGCTGCCACTTCTTGCAGCAAACGGCGTTGCGCCTCTGGCAGCATGAGAGAGTGCTGCAGGTTGCCGGCGGTTTCGGTGTACGCACCTTCGCCCAGTGCAACGATGGCAACATCAGCCTCGTGCGCTGCATCTACGGCCTCATCTATCTGGTCTAATCGGGTTAGCGTACTACCGGGCATGTATGTCATCTGTGCTTCGCCCACTCGCTCACGCACGGCCTCCATGACGGTGGGGCGCCCTTCGTGAAAGAGATCTTGTGCGCGGCCGCCCCCCTGCCAGGTGTACGTCCACCCGTTGTTGAGCGACTGCATTGAGTGAGAGGTAGGGCCGGTTACAAGCACATTCTGATCTTCTGAAAGCGGCAGCAGGTCGTCTTCATTTCGCAGAAGCGTAACGGACTCATGCGCGGCCTGCAGGGCGACCTGGCGATCACGGTCACTTCCTACTTCGTCAGCCAGTTCGATTCCTGCCATCGGGTCTTCGAACAGACCAAGCTCAAACTTGAGCCGAAGAATACGCCGCACCGACTCATCGATACGCGACTCAGTGATTTCGCCATCTTCGACGAGGGAAGTCAGGTGCTCAATGAACGATACATCAGACGGCACCATGCTCATGTCAATGCCCGCCTCAATGGCCATTTTTGTGGCTTCACGTTCATCTGCAGCGACATGGTGAAGCGATACCAGCTTTTTGATGTCGAGCCAGTCGGTGAGTATCAGTCCATCGAACCCCAGTTCGCCACGTAGCACATCGGTCAGTAAGTAGTGACTTGAGTGCACGGGTACGCCATTTACTTCTCCGGAGTTAACCATCACCGAGGCGGCACCGGCATCTATGGCCGCCTCGAACGGCGGAAGATGCTGCTCGCGCAGCTCAATCTCAGAGATCGTAGCCGGGGTGCGGTCGCGCCCGCTATCCGACACAGAATAGCCAATAAAGTGCTTCAGGGTTGAAGCAACCTGTCTTTCACCGGACATGTCATCTCCCTGCTGGGCTTTGTTTATCGCAAGCCCCATGGCTGTAGTCAGGTGGGCATCTTCGCCGAAGGTCTCATAGAGGCGCGGCCAGCGCAGGTCGCGTCCCGCATCTAACACCGGTGCAAAATTCCACGGGATGCCGCTGGCCCGCACATCACGCGCGGTGATGGCCCCGACCTCTTCAACCAGGTGAACGTTCCAGGTGGCAGCCAGCCCCTGTGCCTGTGGAAAGAGAATTGCTTCTTGGGTGTAGTTTGCGCCATGCATCGCGTCGATGCCATAGAGCACCGGAATGCCCAGGCGCGTCTGCCGGGCTTCTTCCTGCACGGCTCCGATGATTTCGTGCCAGTGGTCGAGGGGGAACGCAGTATCAACTACGTTGAGCAACGAGCCTACATGGTAATCGCGCACCACGCGCTGCAGCTCTTCCTGGTTGATGGGCTGCGGAAAGGGATCATCATCCGTTACCATGCCCAGCTCAAACTGCGTCATCTGCCCGACTTTTTCCTCCAGGGTCATCAGGTCCAAGAGCGAATCGACGCGCGCCTCAATGTTAGAGGCCTGGCGCTCTGAGCCCTGCGCCACCGCCTGATCGATAAACACCTGACTGGACGTGGACTGTGACGATACAAGGCGCGGCCCGATATCGAGCAGCGAGACAGAGCGGTCCAGCGGCATGAGGGCTCCTTCCGCAGAAGCAAGCTCTCCGGTTTGGCTTAGTTCGTTTGATGACATAGACGGTGAGTCGGCCTGCGTTTCATCGGAAGGCGACGTAGAATCGGCACTCGGCTGTGTTTGCGTACACCCAGCGACCGTAATAAAACCAAACGCAAGCACAAGTAGTAGCGTGCTCACGAACGCCCCGGAAAACATGCCAGAAGTAGTGACGCGATACATAGGCATAGCTTAAAAGTGATGTAGGTTGGAGTGATGAGGCCACACAAGGGCCTCATCATCCGGCTGATTAGAGAGATTCTTATCGGGATTCTTAGTTTATCGGCCGATAGAAACGTACCCACTCGTATTCGGAGCGGACGGGGAAGTCGCTGTCGTCAATCTCTCCGGCAAAGCTTGGCGAATCCGATACCCACAGATTCATCATGATCTGCATTTCAAGATCCGGGATGTCACTCGGGTTGGCTCCCGACACCGTGGCCTGTTTTACAAGCTGTCCATCACGGTACCACTTAATTTCGCCCGGCAGCCACTCAAATGCGTAGTTGTGGAACTCTTGCGAGGCGTCGTAGCTGAGCCCTACGCTTTCTGGGAACGGTGGCACTTCAAACGCATCGTTGTTTGGCTCGCCCGCAGGCCCATCGTTGTAAAAGATGTTTGTTAACATCGAGCGGTTGTTTTTGCCGAGGATCTCGATGTCGATCTCTTGCCAGGGGTTAAACCGGAAGGCAAAGAAGGAGGAGACCGTGCCGCTGGGCCCGGCTGACTTCATACGCACCTCGTAGCAGCCGTAGCTGTAGAATCCGTCTTCATTGTCGGTACGCAGCTCAGCGCCTGTATACGGACGCCCCTGGAAGTTCTCTTTTTTCAGGTTGAGTATCATTCTTCCGCCCTCGTACGTGATGTTTTCCGGGCGGAAGTAGGCAAGATTGCCGTTGAACGTCGCGTCGCCGCGATCCCAGAATTCGTCGTTGGGCGCGTTGAAATCATCCTCAAAGAAGAGCTCGTACTCGCTTGTGCTGCAGGCGCTCTGTACTGTTTCATCGCCTGTGCCGAGATCTTCGCTGGAGTAGATGATATCGTCGATCGTGATCGTGAACGTCTCATCAGGCATGTTGCCGATAGCAAACACCAGATTAGCAATACGCGAAGACAGTTCACCGTCGCCACCTGGATTGACGCTGTTGTCGTCCTGAAAGGCACTCAGGGGCACGCTGATGCGTGTGTAGCCTGACACCTCAGGATCTACGAAGAAGTCGTAGCGAAACTCATCGTCTACCGGGCCATCTCCGTCGAAACTGCCGCTCCCGCTCTGGTCTTCCTGAAGATTGATCTCCAGCTCAAACGGCTGCGTGGCATCCGACTTCACAAACATGGTGAAGTACGGGTCTTCGCCCAGATCACTGACGTCAATGCCGTCTCCGGTCTTGCCGAATCCAGCAAATCCGCCGCCGCTTCCTCCGTCAATCGTAGCCGCCAGCGCTGTAGATCCGCTGCTTTCCGGAGGCGTATCGCTACTTTCGGCCAGTGAAATACTTGCGCCTGCGCCTTCAAAGGTGAAGTAGTCTGCAATGCCATCTTCGAAATCATCGAAGAGGATGCGGCCGTCTCCATTTTCATCGCCCCGGAAATCGCTGGACTCATCGTCCTCCGTGTCGTCTGTTACCGTAACGGTCTGGGTAGACGTGCCGGTAGCGCCCTCGTCGTCGGTGACGGTGAGGACCACGCTGTACTCTCCGGCGGCCGTGTACGTGTGGGTGGGTGTTTCACCTGCCCCCGTAGCACCATCTCCAAAGTCCCAGTCGCGAGCGATGATCATCCCATCGTCGGTTGACTCATCGGTGAAGTTAACAGCCTCGCCGACTGTTGGACTGTTGGGCTCAAACGTAAAGCGGGCTGTAGGAGGCGTATTTCCGCCATCTTCTTCCCCGGGAATATCGGCTCTTCGGGCGACGCGATCTACAAAGACGGTCCCCGTAAACGTATCGGAGCGCTCAAGAGCCTGCAACGACCCATCGTCATTCACCAGAAAGACCAGTTCAGCGATGTTCGACGGATCGACCGGCTGCCCGTCAAACTGTGCGAAGTTGTCTCGAAAGTCGAAGTAGTACTCGCGGTACTCATCGTCGGCAGGCACCTCCTTGATGAGCGGAGCCACGCTGGCGTTCGCATCGGGAGCGTCGCCCTGTTGGTTCAGCGCAGCGCGTACGATAGCCGGTCCAGCGCTTTCGTCAGATACTTTCATACGTGCTACCAGAACCGGCGTCTCGCTGAAGTCGACGACGCCATCAAACAGGTGAACGACCCCTGGAAACTGTCCGGGTCCGCCGGTATCCGAGCCGGTTAGCACGAGTTGTCCATTTACAGCTTCGGCGCCAATGCCGTTGAACCCAAAGAAATCAGTTACAACGCCGTCGCCCGCATAGTTGGTGATGAGTTCATCGTCGAATCCGACAGCTCCAAACAGTTGGATCGTGACTGCCTGACTCCCCGACCGAAACACAACGCGTTCAGTAAAGCTGCTTATGTCTTCGGGGGGCGTGAACGTGACGTTGAACGTGCTGCTTCCGTTTGAGGGGCTTCCTGTTTCGTCAGCAACCTCAATCGAAAACGGCCCAGACACTTCGTCTGGACTTGGGTGCTCGTCCAGCGAGTTATAGCTGAGAGTGAGCTGCTGGGTTGTGTCGGGGGCTCCGGGAGCAACTTCAAAGCTGAGGCGCGAGGTGTTGGGTGCGATGAAATTGTTGCCGTCATCGCTCATCCCCCCCTGGTCACAGCCTACAAACAGGCCTCCTGCAAAAAGGGACAGCGCACTTATCAGCAGGATGGATAGCGCAGTTCGGTACGATAGCGGATGCAAGAGTGCAGTGGTGTTCATGTCAACGAAACAGTCGGGAGAAAGAAGTTGAAGGTGTGCTGCGGAGCAGGGGATGCCGGGTTAGTTCCTGGGTTAGTAGCCAGGGTTTTGCGTGAGGGCACCACCGCTGAGGTCAACCTCACGCTGTGGGATAGGCATGCGCTCGTGTATGCCTTCGGTAAATCCGGCCTCACCGAGTACTTCCGGAGCACGGCCCTGGCGCACCAGGTCAAAGAAGCGCAAATCTTCCATGGCCAGCTCCAGGCGGCGCTCGCGGTAGATTGCTTCGCGAAGTTCAGCCTGGTCGGTGGTTGCGACATCTGGAAGCACACCGGAAGGGTTGTCGGCGTTGTTGCGTGCGCGCTCTCGTACCTGGTTGAGTGATTCGAGTGCAGCCGCTGTATTGCCGTTTTCGTTGGCGGCCTCAGCGTGCCATAGCAGCACGTTGGCAAGGCGGAGGTAGCGCACATTGCTCGGACCGGCGAAAACGCCCTGCCCGTTGTTCTGCGGGTACTCAACCTGCGGAATCCAGATTTTTCTGTTGTGATAGCCCGACCGGCTTGCGCCTCCATCTACCGTCGTACCGTCTGGCATCACCTCTCCGTCGAAGATGACGGTGGCAGCAAGACGGGGATCGTTGCTATCAAAGGCATCAACGAGATCCTGCGTCGGGTTCTTGAAACCAAAGCCCCAGGTAGAGCGGCTGGCCTGGTACACATTGCCGTAATATCCTTCTTCTTCGTTCGGAATCGTGGCGTAGTTGATCTCGAAGATCGAACCGGGGCCGTGCTCGCCAGACGTTCGGAAAATACCTTCAAAATCGTTTGCGAGCATATATTCGCCCGAGTTGATGACCTCAAGGGCAAGTGACTCTGCGCTGCCCCAGTTTTCCTGGAAGATGTACGCTTTCACCAACAGTGCTTGGGCCGCTCCGCGTGTTGCTCGACCCTGTTCTGAGTTGGGAAGCTCGCTCTTAGTAGGAAGCGTATCAATTCCGACCTGCAGATCTTCTTCAATCTGTGCCCAGACGTCAGGCTCTGAAGAGCGCGGCTGATCGGCTGCACCGATGGTTACCGGGCCATCAAGCAGCACAATGCCCGGCCCGTTGTTCGTGTCGGGATCCATCCCGAATGCTTGGAGCAGATAGAAGTACGCGTATGCCCGCAAGAACCGCGCTTCAGCCAAGATGATGTCTTTCTCCTCTTCATCCATTTCGATGTCGGGAACGCGTTCAAGAATACGGTTTGACCGCGTCACGACCTCGTAAAGGCTGCTCCACATTTTGGCAACGTACAGATTGCTGGGGTCAACGCTGAAGGTCTGCACATCGTCCATATCAGGCTGGTCGTTTCGGCTCTCTCCGCCTTTGAACGCATTGTCAGATGCAACCGCGCCAAACACCATGTCATAGCCTGCTAAGAACTCTGGCGCCCCCTGATATGTGGCGCGCACCTGCTGCTGGATGCCACTGTATACACCTGCTAAGGCCCGGTTGGCATCATCAGCACTCTGAAAGAAGTTGGCTGAGGTCTGCGTACCCTTCGGGTCAATATCAAGCATGTTGTCGCAGCCGCTCGTCGACACCATGAGGGCCGCTGCAATCAGCATTGCACTGGCCGGCACAAGAAATCGAATGGATATAAGGGGCTTCAAAATCGTAGGTAGAGTCATAGTCAAGAAGCAATGGTTTGCTATTGTGTGGACATATTTACCGCAGACCCAAGGCCGCGAAATGCATCCTGCTAAAACTGGAAGTCTATACCGACGGTGTAGGTACGTGCTTGTGGAAACACGCCGCGGTCGATTCCGCGATCGAGGACACCGTTTCGCTCTCCAATTTCAGGATCGAGTCCATCATATCCAGTGAGGGTGAGTAGATTTTGTCCGCCAACAAAGATGCGCGCCTGGCGCACGGACGAGGATGCACCAATTGCGTCGAAGAAACTGTCGGGCACCGTATAGCCGATGGTCAGGTTTTTCAGCCTCAGATAAGATCCATCGCGGATGAATCGATCGGAAATGCGTGTATTTTGGTTCGGGTCATCAACCGTAAGGCGAGGCACCTCATCGCTTGTACCCGGTCCTGTCCAACGATTCAGGGCTTCTTTTTCAAGGTTGAAGACGCCGGATCCGAGCGTGTAGTACTGGTAGGCCTGAAAGAGCTCAACGCCCTGCACGCCCTGGAACAGAAAACTCATATCCACTCCTCGGAACGACATGCGCCCCGAAAGCCCATAGGTGAAGTCTGGAAACGGATTGCCAAGGAACGTACGGTCGTTCTCGTCGATGACTCCATCTCCATTAAGGTCCACAAAGCGGATATCACCGGGTGCCGTGTTTCCCGATTGAAATGCGTGCTCGTCGACTTCTTCCTGTGTTTGAAAGATACCATCGGTCACAAATCCGTAGTATGACCCAATCGGCTGTCCTACTTCTGTACGGGTTAGTGGACCCTGCCGGTACCCCCCACCAGGAATTGCATCGCTATCACCAAGGCTCTTCACTTCATTGGCCACGGTGGAGAAGTTACCCTGAATCTGATAGGTAAAGGCTCCCCCATCAGCTCGTCGGCCCAGCCAAGTGCCAGATCAAACCCTCTGTTCTGAATGTCGCCGGCATTTTGAGCCTGCCCAAAGCGCTGTGCACCGCTTGTAGACAGCTGCGGTACCCCAATCAGAAGGTCAACGGTGTTCTTGACATAGTAGTCGGCTGCAAGCTCAAACCGATCACTGAAGAGCGCAACATCGACGCCGATATTGGTCTGACGCGACTCCTCCCACTTCAAGTCTGGATTACCGGCTCCGGCTACGGTAGCACCGGGAAAGATATTGCGGTCACCAGCAGGTCCCAGGTTGTAATTGCGAAACCCTTCGATTCCACTAAGGAACGCAAAATTGCCGATCGCATCGTTTCCATTTATCCCATATCCACCGCGTAGCTTGATCTCGTCTATCATGTCAAAGTCGGCCATGAACGCTTCTTCAGACAGACGCCATGCAGCCGAGAAGGAAGGAAAGAACCCAAATCGGTTGTTTGCACCGAAGCGGGAGGAACCGTCGTAGCGTGCTACAAGCGTAACGAGGTAACGGCTGTCGAATCCGTAGTTGACCCGCCCAAAGTACGACATGATGCGCGATCGATCGATTGTGCCCGTAGCAGACTGGCTTCCCGTCCCCTGCTGCAAGTACCGTAATGAGGGATCATCACTGGGCACCTCCTGCCGACTTGCTTGAACGAACTCATAAGCATTCCACTCGGCAGACGTCCCCCCGAGCATAGTCAGGCTGTGTTGGTCAAAAGTCTGATCGTATGTAGCTGTGTTGCTCCAGATTATGGAAGAGCGGCGATCAGTAAATCGAGACACGCTGTTGATCGCATTTGTAAACTCCGGACTCACCTCATAAGTAGGGGTAAATCCGTATCCGTCTCCATAGCGCAGATCCAGTCCAATATCTGTTTTCAAGCTCAGCCCGTCTATTACAGGCGGGGCGAGATCAGCGAAAGCGTTTCCTACGATGCGCGTTGCTTTATCTTGCTGGTTGTTGAAATCCAGCACAGCAACCGGGTTGAACGCATTGTTTCCGAACCGACTGAACGTATAGTCACCCGTTGTGCCGAGTGACGGATCGCGCACGGGCTCCGTTGGGGCGAACTGCAACGTTTGAATCATGAAGTTACGTACATCGTCTCCCTCTGGAACCGTGCCGCGTGTGCTCCGGCTGATAGACAGATTCTCACCCACCGTGAGCACCTCCGAGTCGGTGGTGTATTCAGAGTTGATGCGGAAATTGACGCGCCGGTTATCAGACGTACGGACAATTCCCTCTTCATCGGTAAAGTCTCCGCTCACGCGAAATCGGAACCCGTCTCCACCACCCGATACGCCGAGGCTGTACTTCTGGAAGATGCCTGTTTGGAAGATCTGGTCTTGCCAGTCGGTCGACTGTCCCCGGAACGACGCCGGGTTGTCATACACAGGTGCCTGCCCGGCATTGATCGCCGCTTCGTTGCGGAGCGTCGCGTACTCTGCTGCGCCCAGCATGTCGATCTGGCGCGGCGCCTCGGATGCGCCATACTGCGCATTGAAGTTGACACGCGTCTCTCCACCCATGTCGCCTTGCTTCGTTGTGATGATAATCACCCCGTTGCTTCCTTGCGTGCCGTAGATAGCGGCCCCGGCAGCGTCTTTAATCACATCAATCGATGCAATGTCACTGGGGTTGAGGTAATTGGGGCGATCGGGAATCGGGAGCCCATCAACTACATAAAGAGGCTCGTTATCACCTGTTGACCCAACGCCGCGAATCCTCACGCTGAATCCTTCTCCTGGACTCCCGGAGTTCTGTGTGACAACAAGGCCGGGAATCGTGCCCTGAAGCGCCTCGACAGGGTCGGATATGCTGCGATCCGCCAGATCTTGCTCAGAGATTGAGGACACTGCCGAGGTGAGATCCTGGCGCCGCTGCTCCCCGTATCCAATAACCACAATTTCGTCGAGGAGGCCGTCTTCCTGTAGCTCAAAGTCGACCGTTGTCGTTTCGCCGGCTTCTACAGTAACGTTTTCTTCTACCGACGCCCGATACCCGACAAATGTAGTCCGAAGCGTGTACGTCCCGGGCTCCACGTTCTGAATCGTGTAGATGCCGTCAGCATCGGCACTCGTTCCTGTAGACGTTCCCTGTATTACAATGTTTGCGCCCGGAAGCGGAGCCCCTGTACGGGCTTCTACAACCGTGCCCGTAAGGGTACCGGTCTGGGCATACGAACTGGGTGCACCAACGATAAGCCCGGTGGTTAGAAGAATAGCGGTAAGCAGAAGTAGCCTCTTCCAGGTCATAACATTACGGAGACTCATGCGAAAAAAGTGATCAACGTAAGCCCAACCGACAGGAGCAAAGCGCTTCCAAATATTCGGGGGGCGGAGACAGCTTGCATGTAAAAACTGATTACAGATAGCAGGTGCCAGCAGGGCCCAGCCTGACTGAAACCGGTTTCATAACTGAACAAAAAAATTGACTGAAACCGGTTTCATGTCCGTTTCTAATGATAATGTTGCCGGACAGAGAATTGCAAGTCCACGCCTCATTTTTTTGAAATACGGCCTTTAGAGGCTCTGCACACCGATTTCGGGCGAGTGCTATGCTTTGCGAGAAGGCACGCATTGGAATTAAGGTGATAGCCCCTTTACGTGCTTGCCCGTATCACCAATTCGGAAGGGATCACGTACCGCTTCGCCTCTGATGCTCCGTCGGTATGGACAAGATCGATGAGTCGCTCGGCCGCTTTCTGTCCCAGGCTGTACACGGGTACACGTACGGTTGTAAGCGCAGGGGTATTGTACTTTGCGCTCGGGATATCATCAAATCCAGCAATGGCTACATCGTGGGGTATGCGAAGGCCGGCTTTCTGAAGTGCTGCCATAGCGCCGATTGCCATGTAGTCATTGCACGAAAAGAAGGCATCGGGGAGCGCATCAAGATTAAGGATCTCTTGCCCCGCCTCATAGCCACTCGCCTGCGTGAAGTCGCCTTCGATAATCGGCTGCGCGTCTGGGTCAAGCCCCGCTTCAGACAGTGCAGCCCGGTATCCTTTTACCCGCTCGCGCACATCGTGGCTATCTGAGGGGCCCAGAATGATCCCGATTTTTTCGTGTCCCTGCTCTACGAGATGTTTGGTGGCCGTGTAGGCTCCTTTGCAATTCTCGATCTCGAACGTGTTGTACGTTGAGCCATCGAGCGCACTGTTCATAAATACTACGGGGACATCGATAGCGATGTCATCAAGCAGTTCTTTCTGCGCAGCCACGTGCGTAGTCATGATGAGCAGTCCATCTACGCGTCCACGCAGTGCATCGAGGGCCGCTTCGCTTTCGGATAAGCTATAATGAGAACTGGAGATAAGAAGGTGATGGTTAGCTGCCTGTGCCACCTCATCAATCCCGCGAATAATCTCGGAGAAGAACTCACCATGCGGAGCCGGAACGATAACCCCCACCACGCGGGTGCGTCCATGGCTCAGGCTCTGTGCTGTAGCATTGGGGCGGTAGCCCATGTTCTTTGCCACAGCCCGGACACGCTCCTGCGTTTTGTCATTCACCAGGTTGCTGTGGTTGAACACACGCGAAACAGTTGTGGCTGAAACCCCAGCCACTTTTGCAACATCGCGAATGGTTACTCCCATTGGTGAATAGACGCAATCAAAGTATTACGAGCATACCATAGACGGCACGCACCCTTTTAACACTCTGTGATTACAGACCGGTTTCAAACATCAACATATGGCTACTGAGGCTGGAATCAGGGAGCAGCGAGAGTCCCTAACTTACTGTTCCATGATCGCCCTTTAACCTGCCGCCGCCCCCAGCATTGAAGCCCCAGCATTGAAGCCCCAGCATTGAAGAGTGATAGACGCGCCCTTCCCACGCGTCTGCCTTCCCCCCTCCCCTTAACGCAATTTTACTTCGTGGCGCGGCCTGCTCACCTACACGGACGGGAACACACTGCATCCCCATATAATATAGCATTGCACCTTTGCGCGGGGACACCCCGCAACGGATTGGGCAAGTCCCACACGGCCAGCTCCCTCTGAACTCCGTCAGGGCCGGAAGGCAGCAGCGGTAGGAGGTCGCAGCGGCGCGATGTGGGTCGCTTGCCCATTTTTTTGTTTGCTCCTCTTTCTGTGCTTCGCCCGTCGCTGAAGCCGTTCCAGCACACGCCCCCTCTCACCTTCGTGAGGCTTTTTCGCAGGGCTTTCTGCGAACCCGTTCCAAACATTGCTCGTTTAGGCGACGGTTATGTATTTTCTCATGCTGCGTTTTTCCCATGCCGACTCTTTTTGGATTCGCCCCGTTCCTGCTCGCCGCCGATGCTGAAAGCGGTGGCGGTATTTTTGGACTGCTCCTTCCGTTCCTTCTCATCTTTGCGGTCTTCTACTTCTTTATCTACCGGCCGCAGAAGAAACGCGAGGAGCAGCACGAAGACATGGTCAGCAAGCTCTCAAAGGGCGACCAGATCGTGACGATTGGCGGTATTCATGGTACCGTGCGCCGCATTGATGACGACAGCGTGCTTGCGCAGGTCGATAGCAACGGCGTAAAGATCCGCATCGACAAGTCAGCAATCGCGCAGGTGGAAGGTGAAGACGTAAAGTAACAGACTGCGCACGAACAGCGCAGCGCTTGGTTTCGTTATTGCCTTCCCGTTTTACTAATCCGCACGCATGCGCTCATGGCATCGCCTAACTCCACGCCCGACGCTTCCGAGTTCAATAGCATTGAGACTGCACTTGCCGCCCTACAGCGTGGCGAGCTCATCATCGTTGTAGATGACGAGGATCGCGAAAACGAGGGCGACTTTATCGGAGTAGCCAGCGAGATCACCCCCGAACAGATCAACTTCATGGCCACGCGCGGACGTGGCCTCATCTGTACGGCCATCACGCCCGAACGGGCCCACGACCTGGATCTTAACCTGATGGTGGAGTCGAACTCGGAGATCCACCACACGTCGTTCACCGTATCGGTCGACTACAAAGAAGGAACCACAACGGGCATCTCAGCCAGCGACCGGGCCACCACCATTCAGGCCCTTGCCGACGATAGCGAAAGCCCCAGTGCCTTTGCACGTCCCGGGCATGTCTTTCCACTCATTGCACGCACCGGAGGCGTCCTTCGACGTGCCGGGCATACCGAAGCGGCTGTTGACCTGGCTCGCCTGGCCGGATATCCGCCGGCCGGGGCGCTCGTCGAGATCATGAATGAAGACGGCACCATGGCCCGCGTGCCCCAACTGCTGCCGCTGGCCAAAGAACTCGACATGCCGATCATCACGATTCAAGACCTAATCGCCTACCGGATGCAGCATGAGCGGCTGGTGGAGCGCATCGGCGAGTACCCCATTGAAACGGCCTTTGGCTCGTTTCGCATCCTTCCGTTCCGCGACCAGCTCACCAACGAGGTGCACCTGGCGCTTGCCAAAGGGCAGTGGCGTGAAGACGAACCTATCCTTGTACGAGCGCACTCGCAGAACGTGCTGGGCGATGTGTTTGCCGCCCGCCGTGACCCCCATAGCGAGCAGCTGGCTGCCTCCCTCATGATGGTTGAAGACGAGGGCCGAGGCGTGGTGCTATACATGCGCCAATCGGCCCAATCCTCTACGCTGCTCCAGCGCCTGCAAGCGCTTTCCTCACCCAATGCGAGTATTAAGGGCACGATGGATCCGCGCGACTATGGCATTGGATGCCAGATTCTTCGCAACCTCGGCGTGCGCAAGCTCCGCCTCATCACCAACAACCCCAAAAAGCGGGTCGGCCTGGCCGGTTACGGACTCGAAATGGTCGAGACTGTGCCTGTTGAAGTACCCGAAACAGCCTCGCAGACGCTTCTTGATGCCTCTGAGGCAGAACGCATTGTGCAGGCCCTCCGCCTCCCCCTTTCATAACCGCCCCAATGCCATGGACCGCGCCAACCTCTTAGCTATTGTCTACCTTGTTATCGGTGTTGTTGCCGTCTTTATTGCAGGACAGCGCCTACTGGCCGGCATGTGGTTTCGGGGAGCGCTGATGACCGGTGCAGCTCTCTTCTGTGCTTACCGCTTCCACACCATTTACTACGACCAAAACGAATCGTAGGCGTCCCCTATCACTACTCGCAGATCCTTACGCGCCGCGCAACCTTTTCAGGCGGATACGGGGCGCATTCCTTTTCCTGAGCACTTCTTTTCTTACAGTCTGCAGATAGGCCACAAGTGCGTGGCCTGCGTCATGAAGATCCGGAGACGTGTGCCGAGGCAGTTTCTCGCGCGCCACGATGACCGTGCCACGGTGATCTGCCACGATGATCGCAATCCGAGCTGCCTTCTGCCTGCCCCATATGCTCTTTGTGTATCTTACTTTGTGTATCTTGCATGGCAGCTTGAAGAGTCTACCTGGTCGCCTCGGAGGCACATTTTGCAAGTCGAACCGCTCTTACGCTGCTCAGACGATCCATATAAAGGGCCACCTATTGTAGCGTATTATAGGGGTGTGTGAATCTGCGTCGCCGGTCTCTCCGTTGAGTCCGTAAAATTGAACGCAGTCCACGTATCGTACTCTTATCACAGCCCAGCCCTATGATTCGATTAGACGACACCCACATTCGTCCCTTCCTGGACGACTACACGCGTGCCGACCTGCCCCCGGCCATCACCGAGGCACACCAGACCGTGAAAGATGGCAGCGGCCCGGGCAGCGACTTTCTCGGATGGCGCACGCTCGTTGATCAGCCCGACGACGCCCTGATTGGTGATTTGGAAGCCAAGGCCGCTCGCCTGCGACGCGATGCGGATGTGCTTCTCTGCCTTGGCATTGGCGGCTCGTACCTCGGTGCCAAAGCCGTTATCGACGCCCTTACGCCGTACTTCCCACAGGATACCGATGCACCGGAAGATGACGTAGA
>NZ_JARWGJ010000035.1:0-16700 GCF_040409695.1 Longimonas sp. | reverse complement strand
GCAGCCAGTACGAGACGAATTTGGTGGGCAGGGGGCCTGCGAAGGGCGAAGACCGACACGAGCGAAGAAAACATCCGGTGAGGGGATTGGGGCAGAGGCCCACCACTTGGGCACGGTGCTCTATGTTGCAACACACTGCATGATAAAGAAGACGGATGCGGGGCGCTCCAGGTTCGGCGGATGCGCTACGCACACGTTACACCTGTGGGCCGGTTTGGGGCATTCGGGGATGCTGAGGCGCCCGCTCATGAACAGCGAGGAACGACGCGAAGTCCACGCAGCCCAATTTCGCCGATGCGTTCATCGTCGTCGAAAGGCGTCCAGAAGAGGCCGGCGTCGTCGCCGGTGCGCAGCGTGTGCGGCGGTACGGAGCCCCGGACGTAGGCTTCGCGCTCGGTGGCAGGCCCGCGGAAGATGATGGTGAAGCGGTAGCAGATGGGATGTGCATTGCGGTTGCGGATGCGCACGACCACGCCGTTGCGGTCGCCGCGTGCTTCGGGATAGAAGAGGTACGAAAGAGCCACGCCCTCGGTCCGGTAGATAGGCGTCCAGGCGTCTTCGTCCCATCGCTGCGTGGTATCGGGTGCAGCAGGCGTGGTAGCGAAAGACATAGACCAGGCTGCAGCGTGCACCTGCGAGACAGGCACGCGCTCAACGGGCGGCGGCGCTGCAAGTCCGAGTACGACGATAGCGACAGGCAGAAGCGTGTGCATCCTTCTAAAGCAATAGCACAGAGCAGTAGGACGGGGGGATGCAGGCAACTCGAACGTGTTGGCCCGAGCATGTTACCGGGTGCAGGCAGGGGGAGCGGTTGCACCGGTGTTTGCCGATGCTACGGCACCGGGGGCCACCCATCCGCGAAGCCGGTAGACGACGTGTCCTACGTACTCGCGCAGGGCGCCGGTGCTCCGAGAGAGGGCGTCGGCACGGGGTACGAAGTCGAAGGCAGAACGGGGTCCGTATACGACCTGGTGATCGGTGGGGGCGGGTACGGCGGGTACTCCGGCGGTGCAGAACACGGCAAGTGCACGCGGCATGTGGGCGGCAGAGGTAACGAGCAGCACGCGGTCGAGGGTGTGCTCGCGGAGCAGGTCGGCGGTGCGCTGGGCGTTCTCGTAGGTCGTGGCGCTCTCGGGCTCGGTCCAGATCGCAGATTCGGGCACGCCCCATTCCAGAAGTACGTTACGTAAGGTATGCGCCTCGGGGGGCGTATCGGCCCAGGGCAGGCGTCCGCCACTCACCACGATGCGCGGTGCGCGCTCGGCCTGGTAGAGCCGGTGCGCGTGCACGATGCGATCGGAGGCTGCGTTGAAGTCGGGGTCGATGCGCGGCGGCGCCGGGGCGCCCACGCCGCCGCCCAGCACGACAATCGCATCGGCCTGTGGTAGGTCTGCCGCAGCAACAGGCGGATGCACGCGCTCAAGCTGGTACTGCAGGGTGTCGGCAACGAGAGGAAGCGCCGGGACCGCCACGATGAGCAGTCCGATACCGCTGAGCACAATGCCGATGCGCTGGTACCGCCACGTGAGTATCCACCCTATGCAGAGCATAAGGAGGCCGAGCACGAGCGGATGGATGAGCAGGCTCAGCACTTTCGAAGCGAATACAGACATCAGGCGTGTTGGTAGTTGGTAGGTCTACAAAAGAATCTTCGGGGCGAACGAGTGCCCATGGGGGGCAGTCTTGTATCCATAAAGTGCGTCTATAAGTGTACCCATAGCAGGATAATCCACCTCTAACAGGCGCATGAGATCGCCACGTCGGTGCAGGCACCCTCCTCGCGGTGGCAGGGTGTAAACGTATTTTCGCCGACTTATCTTAGACGCATCTTAAGAGAAGAGTGAACTTCGGGGAGAGCAGGGGGGGCGACGTTACATAAAAAGGAGATAACGAAACAAGGGAGCAACGATGGGGGAAACGTTACACCTTTTTCGGCAAATGGTGTAACGTTTGGGTGAAATGGACGGAGCGTGCATTGGTAATTGGTGTTGCATTCATACCATATTGGGCAATGCAGTATCGTATAGCGCTCGTGCTGCAGTTGCACTCCAATCACCCCATGCTATTTGTTGCTGATTGGCGGGTTACTTGACATTGTGCGTCAAGTGGTTAATTTTTACGCACAACGCGCAGGTGAAGGAAGGCTTTCAAGCCCCCACACGCCCGCTCAGCACCCCACACGCTTTCTACACACGTTTAATTTTGACTAACTACGGAGGACTATCCATGACATCAACTCACTCGTACATTGCACGCGGGCTCTCTATGCTGCTCTTTGCAGCAGTTCTCGTTGTGGGCCTTACGGCTTGCAACGGCGAAGAAGCCCCCGACGCTCCCGCTGATATGGAAGAACCCGCTGACGCGCCAGCGATGTCTCAAGATACGCTGTCGATTGTCGACATTGCGGTGGCTGACGCGCGCTTCACCACGCTTGTAACGGCGCTGGATTCGACCGGCCTGGTTTCTGCACTTGCAGAGGACGGCCCGTTCACGGTCTTTGCTCCAACGAACGAAGCGTTTGAAGCACTGCCTGATGGCGCACTCGAAGACCTGCTTGCGGCAGAAGATAAGTCTGAGCTGGAATCGATTCTGCTGTACCACGTCGTAGAAGGGGACATCATGTCCGGCGACCTTGAGGAAGGAGAGCAGACGGTATCCACGCTTCAGGGCGACGATCTGACGATCACCGTGTCTGAAGACGGCGTTATGGTAGGCGAGGCGCAAGTCGTCGAAGCCGACGTTGGTGCTTCAAACGGAGTGATCCACGTAATCGACGGGGTGCTGATGCCGTAGCGTCTGGTATGCCCCAGTACATGCTGCTGCCTGCGATCCAGCAGGCATTCTGTACTGCATGTGCACAGAACGAAGCGGATGTCCCATCAGGGGCATCCGCTTTTTGTGTTTGGATGCTGCCTGCGCTTCCTCTTCCTGATCTACCATATTCGTCCCGACCCGTTGAAAATAAAGCAGCACGATGTAGCACCAGAAATGTAAAAACGGGCCGTAACGATCTACCGATATTTAGATGAGCCCGGAATCATACAACGGTGCCCTTTCTTCAAGCCTCCGCGACACAATCAGGGTGCCGGCATAGCACGGCACTGGCATGGCACATCAGCCTACCTAAGTGTGCCTGCTGTGCTTCACCGGTCGCTTCTCGCTCAATTTCACGCTAACCTATTTCCCGACCCGTATGGCTGCTTCTGATGATGCTCCCGTCTTCGTTCTTATTGGTGCCACCGGTGGCATTGGCTCCGAAGTAGCGGAGCGCCTGGCTGCTGATGGAGCGCGCCTTGTACTGGGCGCCCGCACCGAGTCTGACCTGAACGAGCTGGCGGCTTCGCTCGACACTGAAACCACCGTGCATCCCCTCGACGCAACGAACTACGAGGAGGTGCAGAACATCGTAGACGCGGCAACAGACACCTACGGACGTATCGATAGCGTCATCCACACCGTAGGGTCTATTCTGCTGAAGCCCGCCCACCTGACCTCCATCGAGGAGTATCGCGAACAGATGGCGCTGAACATCGACTCATCGTTCTTTGCAGTGAAGGCTGCAGCGCGTGCCCTCATGCGCAGCGGTGGCAGCATCGTGCTGAGCTCGTCGGCTGTAGGGCGCATTGGCCTGAACAACCATGAGGCCATCGCAGCAGCGAAAAGCGGAATCATTGGGCTCACCCGGTCTGCCGCAGCTACCTACGCCAAGCGCGGCGTGCGCGTCAACTGCGTGGCACCCGGATTGGTCGACACGCCGCTGTCTGCGAACATCCTTAAGTCCGATGCGGGCCGCAAACAGTCCGAAGCCATGCACGCGCTGGGCCGTGTCGGGCAGCCCGAAGACGTAGCCGATGCGATCTGCTGGCTGGCCGATCCCGGTGCCGACTGGGTTACCGGACAGGTTATCGGCGTAGATGGCGGGCTCGGTACGGTCCGCAGCAGCTAAGCAGCCTTCTACCTGTGCCCTGGCGATCCTCGTCTCGGTTTCCGCTTCGGTTCCTACGAAGAGCAGGCCTTTCGTCCCTCTACCCCCCATACCCCCATGCGCCGCCTCCTCGTTTTCTTTCGCGACCAACTGAGCCGCACGGCGCCGCCACTGCGCGACGCTGACCCGGCTCAGGACGTGTGCGTGCTCACTGAACACACGGCGCCGGATACGCCCGAGCACACACAGAAACGCGTGTATGTGGTGGCGGCGCAGCGTTATTTTCGTGATGCACTGCGCGAGCAGGGCTTCACGGTTCACTACGAAGCCTGCACCGACGACGTCCCCGAGCCGGGGCCGCTGGCTCATCTGGCCCGGACCCTCGCGGCGCATTCCCCCACAGCGGTGCATGCGACCGAGCCCGGATCCATCGAGCAGCGTCGCGGGCTGCAGCGCATCTGCGACGAGGCCGGCGTCCCCCTCACGCTCCACGAGGACACCCACTTTCTGTGCACCCGCGACACATTCACCGAGTGGGTTGACGGACGCAAATCACCTACGTTGGAGTACTTCTACCGCGAGCAGCGCCGCGCCTATAACTGCCTGCTCACCGACAGCGGCGATCCCATTGGCGGCGACTGGAACTACGACAAGCAGAACCGCGAGTCGTTTGGAGCCGACGGGCCTGGCCTCATGCCCGATCCCCCGTCGTATCGCGACGACCCATACGTGCAGGAGGCCATCGCCGATGTGAATGAAGCCTATCCCGATGCGCCCGGGCGCATCAGCGAGCCGTTCCCGTGGCCCGTTACACCTCAGCAGGCTCAGGAGGCGCTCAACCGGTTCATCGACGAGCGTCTGCCCACCTTTGGCACGCACCAAGATGCGATGTGGACCGGGCGCCCCTGGCTCTCGCACTCGCAGCTCTCTCCGGCGCTCAACCTGAAGCTGCTCGACCCGCGCGACGTCATCCGCGCCGCCGAAACCGCCTACCACGACGGCCACGCTCCGCTCAACGCCGTCGAAGGGTTCATCCGGCAGATTCTGGGCTGGCGCGAGTTCATCCGCGGCCTCTACTGGCACCGCGCCGACGACTGGCCTGCCATGAACGAGCTCGGCGCTTCCGAGCCGCTCCCCGACTTCTACTGGACCGGCGACACGCAGATGGCGTGTATGCACGATGCGCTCTCGCAGGTGGTCGACCACGCCTACGGGCATCACATCCAGCGCCTCATGATCACCGGACTGTTCGGGCTCCTCTACGGCATCAATCCGCAGGAGCTCAACGACTGGCATGAGGCGTTCTACATCGACGCCTGGCCGTGGGTGTCGGTCCCCAACATGCTCGGGATGTCGCAGTACGCCGACAGCGGCTACGTGGGCACCAAGCCCTACACGGCCTCGGGCAAGTACGTAAACCGCATGAGCAACTACTGCTCTGGCTGCCAATACGACCCCGCCGAATCGACCGGCGCAAAGGCCTGCCCCTTCACAACGCTTTACTGGGATTTCCTGGATCGCCACGAAGATACGCTCAGCGGCAACCGGCGCATGAACTTTCAGCTGGCCAATGTGCGGCGCAAGGGGGATGCGGAGCGGAGCGCCATTGCCGAGCGCGCCGCCGACATCCGCACGAAGGTGCACAACGGCACGCTGTAACGCGCACACAGCCGTCGCTGCCCTGCTGTCTTTCACTCGCGCCCAGCAGGGTCGCCTCTGTTTAAGCCACGATTTAGTACCACCCACCAACCGAACACGCTCCTCGATATGTCCGACGTTTCTCTGGTCTGGCTCCGCCACGACCTGCGCCTGCGCGACAACCCCGCCCTCCACGCTGCCGCCCGGCACGGAGCGGTCGTTCCCGTATTTGTGTGGGACCCCGACGGCGAGGCGCCCTGGCAGCCCGGCGGCGCGCATCGGTGGTGGCTGCACGAATCCCTGCAGTCGCTGCAGTCTGACCTGCAGGAAGCCGGCTCACGGCTCATCCTGCGCACCGGCCCCGCTAAAGACGCACTGCTTGATTGCGCCCAGGCCGTCGGCGCTACCCATCTGCACTGGAACCGACGCTACGAACCGACGCTCGCCGCGCAGGCCAACGAGGTAGCCACCGCATTGAAGGATGCAGGCTGCCGCTCCGTATCCCACGAAACCCAGCTCCTGCACGACCCCGAAGGTGTCGAAACGACCAGTGGCGGACCGTACCACGTCTACACGCCCTTCTGGAACAAGGTGACCGGGCACGACCTGCTGCGCACCGATGCTCCGCCGCTCGGGGCGCCCGACCTGTCGAACACCGCGCCTGACGCCTGGCCCGATAGCGCGTCTGTGCAGGAACTTCGTCTGCATCCTAAAGAGCACGATGGCGTGGATTGGACCGGCGGACTCAGCGAGGTGTGGACGCCCGGCGAAGCGGCGGCACACGAGCGCCTGCAGTACACGCTCGACCACGTGATCGCCGACTACGAGACCGAGCGCGACCGCCCCGACCACGACGGCACCTCGCGGCTCTCGCCGTACCTGCACCACGGCGAACTGAGTCCGCTGCAGGTGTGGCACGCCGTTACCGACTGGGCCGATGCCAACGACGCTCACGAGGAGGCCGAGCCCTACCTGCAGGAGCTGGTGTGGCGCGAGTTTGCGTACCACATGGTGCACCACTACCCCACGATCCCCGACGAAACCTACCGCGACAAGTTCAAGGACTTCGCCTGGACCGACGACGAGGAAGCGCTGCAGCGCTGGCAGCACGGGCAGACCGGCTACCCGATCGTGGATGCCGGGATGCGTCAGCTCTACGAAACAGGATGGATGCACAACCGCGTGCGCATGATCGTGGGCTCGTTTCTCACGAAAGACCTGCTCATCCACTGGTATCATGGCGAGCGCTGGTTCTGGGAGCACCTCGTAGACGGCAACCTCGCCAACAACTCGATGGGCTGGCAGTGGTCCGCGGGCTCCGGCGCCGATGCGCAGCCGTTCTTTCGCATCTTCAACCCGGTGTCGCAGGGCGAGCGCCACGACCCAAACGGCGACTACGTGCGCGAGTGGATCCCCGAGCTGCGCGACCTGCCCACGAGCGATCTCCACGCCCCCTGGGAGGCCTCTGCGCGAACGCTGCGCAAAGCGGGGGTTACGCTGGGCGAGACCTATCCCAAGCCTATCGTAGACCACAGCGCGGCGCGCGATGCCGCGATGGAGGCGTATGACGAGGTGCGGTAGGTAAATTCGTAGATCCGTAGAGACGCAGTATGCTGCATCCCTACGTGTGTTAACAACCACTCCTCCCAATCATTGCCAGTATATGCCCACCCTTCGCTTCCCCTCGGTACTCGACGTTTCTGCCCAGGCGCTCTACGACTGGCATGCGCGTCCGGGTGCGTTCCAGCGGCTCACTCCGCCCTGGGCTCCGGTCGAGCTGGCCGCGTTTGAGGGCATCGGCAACGGCGAGCGGGCGGTCATTCGGCTCGGCTACGAACCGCTGGCCCTCACCTGGATCGCCGAACACCACGGGCACCAGTCAGGCCGCCAGTTCTGTGACCGGCAGGTGCAGGGGCCGTTCAAGCAGTGGAACCACCAGCATTGCTTTGAGCCGATCAGCGATACACGCAGCCGCCTGGTCGACGACATCACGTACGAACTGCCACTCGCGCCGCTCAGCACCGCGCTGGCTCCGTACGTAGCCGAACCCGAGCTGCGCCGCCAGTTTGCGTACCGCCACCGCATCACCCGGCACGACCTCGACCGGCACCGCGCGTATGAGAGCGCGCCGAAGCGCATTGCCATCAGCGGAAGCAGCGGACTCGTAGGCCGTGCGCTCGTGGCGTTTCTGCGTACGGGCGGCCACACCGTGCATCGCCTCGTGCGGCGCCCAGCCACGCGCCCCGACGAGATCATGTGGAACCCCAGCACCGGTCAGGTGGATGCGGCAGCGCTCAACGGCGTTGACGCGGTCGTGCACCTCGCTGGAGAAAACGTCTTTGCTCCGCGCTGGACCGATGCCAAGAAGGCGCGCATCTTCGACAGCCGCGCCCGGGGCACGCGCCTGCTGGCCGATGCCCTCGCTTCGCTCAACGACCCGCCCAGCGCGTTTATATCAGCCTCGGCCGTTGGCGCGTACGGCGACCGCGGCGACACGTCTGTCACCGAATCTGACGCGCCGCGTACCACCGACTTCCTGGGCGAGGTCTGCGCCGCGTGGGAGGCGGCCACCACCCCGGCTGAGGCAGCCGGCATCCGTACGGTGCACCTGCGCATCGGAGTCGTGCTCGCGGCAAACGGCGGCGCGCTGCAGGTGCTGGCGCCGCTCGTGCAGGCCGGACTCGGCGGCACGCCGGGCCGGGGCGATGCGTTTGTGCCCTGGATCGCGCTCGATGACCTGCTGGGCACCATCCACCACGCGCTGCATAGCGAAACGCTCCGTGGACCGGTAAATGCCACCGCGCCCGAGCCGGTGCAGCTACGCACGCTCGTTGACACGCTCGGGACGATCTTCCGTAGACCCACGCCGTGGCGCATCCCCCAAGCCCTGATTCGTGCTCTGAGTGGAGAAGCCGCCGACGCGATGGCGCTCAAGAGCATCCGCGCGCGTCCGGCGCGCCTGCAGGAAGAGGGATACGCGTGGGCGTTCGATGACCTTGCATTCGCGCTTCGTCATACACTCGGGCGCACCATGCACCCGCATCGGCCGAAATAAGTGTTAGGAGCAGCGATTTTCCTGCAGAACGGCGACCTATTGCGACAGAATTACAAAGAAAAGCAATCTCCACAGTATCGCATCAAGTAACACGACAATACGTACACAAGACTCTACTCAAAACCACACGTCACACCGTTGTCTACCGCTCCTGTAACGATTGTTGGTGCCGGGATGGCCGGGCTGACCTGCGCCATTCACCTACACCGTGCAAACATCCCATTTCGTCTTGTCGATGACGCCGACGCCGTGGGCGGGCGTGTGCGCACCGACACTGTTGAAGGCTTCACCCTGGACCGTGGTTTTCAGGTGCTACTCACCGCCTATCCTGAATGCCAGGATCACCTCGACTACGGCGCGCTCAACCTGAAACCGTTCTACGACGGCGCACTCGTGCGCACGCACGGGCGCTTTCACCGCATCGCCGACCCGTTCCGTCATCCGTTTGATGCGCCGCGTACGCTCTTTGCCCCTGTTGGTACCCTTGCGGACAAGCTGCGCGTAGCGCGCCTGCGCGGCGCTCTAACGAGCCAGTCGCTCAACGAAATATTCAGCGCTCCCGAGCAGTCAACGCGCCAGGTATTGGCCACGCGCTGGGGCTTCTCTGACCTGATGATCAATCGCTTCTTTCGCCCCTTCTTCGGAGGCGTATTCTTCGATACCGAGCTCGAAGCGTCCAGCCGCCTGTTCGAGTTTCTATTCAAGATGTTTGCCCAGGGGGATACAGCCGTGCCGGCGCAGGGCATGCAGGCCATTCCCGAACAGATGGCATCAACGCTTCCGGCCGATCAGCTGCATCTCAATACCCGCGTCGCTGCGATCGAAGACGCGCATACGCTGCGGATGGACGATGGTACCACGCTCGACGCCAGCGCTGTCGTGATCGCCACCGACGCTCCGTCGGCCCGTACGCTGCTTCAGGACGAGGCCATCCCTGCAAAGCAGCGCGCTACAACATGTCTCTACTACCGGGCCGCAGAGTCGCCACTCGACGAGCCAATCCTGGCACTAAATGGCGATCAGGATGGCTTGCTTAACAACGTCGCGGTAATGTCGGACGTAGCGCCGTCGTATGCGCCCGAAGGTGAGACGCTGATCTCGGCCGTCGTTGTGGGCGATCCGGTCGAAGACGATGCCTCGCTCGAACGAACCGTGCGCCGCGAGCTTATCGACTGGTTCGGCCTGCCCGCTGGCGGATGGTCGCACCTGAAAACGTATCGCATCCCCCACGCCTTGCCCGATCAGACAACCCCTGCCGTGCGCCACAATCCAGATGCCGTACGCCACCATGGCGCGGTGTACGTGTGTGGCGACTACCTGCGCACCGCATCCATCAACGACGCCATGGCTACCGGACGCCTCGCCGCCGAGGCAGTCCGCGCCGACCAGTCCGTCCCCTCAGCCTGACGTGGATGCGCCCATCCATGATTATTCTGCCATGACCGATCTGCTCCTCGATCCGCGTACCGTGCTGCTCACCCACGTGGGCACTACATGGACGATGGTAGGGGTCATCTGGGTGATGCAGCTGGTGCACTATCCGCTGTTTGCATATGTGGGAAGCGACACGTACGCCACCTATCAGACGCTTCATATGAACCGGATCACATGGATCGTGCTACCGGTTATGGCGCTTGAGTTGATTACGGCCGGACTCCTGGCTGCGGGATACGTCCCCGGCGTGTCTGCATTGCAGGCCTGGGTTGGTGCTGGATTGCTCGCGCTCATCTGGGGGAGCACCGGGCTCGTACAGGCGCCGCTGCATGGCCTGCTGGCTGATGGGTTCAGCACGCGCACGCACACCTGGCTGGTTGCTTCAAACTGGATACGCACCGTAGCCTGGACGGTGCGCGGTGGGCTTGTGCTCTGGATGCTCATGCCGTTGCTGCGCATCCCTTGATCTGTTTACTTGTGACCTTGCACGCGTACTCTCACTGACCACTAATCACTGATCACTAACAAATACCTGTACTCTTATGCTTGCTATCTGGAATGATGCGGTTATCGCTGAAAGTGACGACACGGTTGTCGTAGAAGGTAACCACTACTTCCCACCTGAATCGATTAAGGACGCCTTCTTTGAGCCGAGCGACCACCAAACCACCTGCCCCTGGAAAGGAAAGGCGCACTACTACAACGTGGTCGTGGGGGAGAAGCAGAACAACAACGCTGCCTGGTACTATCCCGATCCGAAAGAAAAAGCATCGCACATCAAAGGCCACGTGGCGTTCTGGAACGGTGTAGAGGTGGTAGAGGAATCGGCTGCGGAATAACAAGGTCACTTTCCTGCCAGGCCACAGAACGCGCCACCTCGCGTACGATCCGTCCGGTGCTTCCACAGGAGCGCATGCAGATTCACGTTGAGCATCCGCTTTCGGATGCGGCGTCTGCTGCGCTCTGTCAGGAAAACGAAGATATCCGCATCGAACGAAATCCCGACGGATCTCTCGTCATCATGAGTCCAACCGGTGGCCTTTCTGGGGCTTGCAACACGCGCATCACCTGTTGATGTCAGAGTGCGGATGCAGTCGTATCGGCATTTCAGCCAGCTACCAACCGCTCATACAGGAATTGGGCCCCTCATCCATCTTATCCAGGTCGATACAATGCGCTTCATCGCTCTACTTGCAGTCGCCCTTCTTGCATTCCCCGGTGCCGTACTCGCACAGAGTACGTTCACAATAGAGCTTGAAGGCGGCCCCGCCTGGCAAGGGTCGAATACGGCTGAGGTGCCCAACGACGGCACAGCCACACGCTTTTCGCTTTCAGGACTTGTCGGCTCCGGTCCGGCACCAGCAGGCAGGATCTATACAACCTGGCATATCAGCGATCGGCATAGCACCCGGCTGTTGGTGGCTCCGCTCACCCTCACAGAAAGCGGTATCCCATCAGACGATATCGCATTCGCTGGCGAAACATACGGGGCCAACGAGTCAACGCAGGCTACCTACCGGTTCAACTCGTACCGGCTAACCTACCGGTATCAGCTTCTTGAGGGGAGCCAAACCAATGTATGGGTGGGGCTCACCGGGAAAATCCGCGATGCGAAGATCGAGCTGGAGCAGGGAGATACCACATCGTTTGACGACGATCTGGGCGTGCTCCCCCTTGCTCATATCGGCGCAGAATGGCGACCGGTTGCTCCTTGGAGTATCCGACTGGATGCAGATGCCCTTGCTGGGGGGCCAGGCCGGGCCATTGATGCGGCCCTTACGTTCGGGTATGACCTGAACGAACGATGGACCGTGAGCGCTGGGTACCGCATTCTTGAGGGTGGCGCTGACGTCGAGCAGGTGTATAACTTCGCCACGCTCCATTACGCCATCGCTGGACTGCGATGGCGCTTTTAGAACCTGTTTTGATTTCTTAATTTGGGCTACGAGCGGCGCTCGCTCTCTCCATCGAACCAAAACCCAAACAGATTCTCAGTCTCTCGGCCGATCAGCAATCGCTGTACGTGACCTGCCGCGACCACGCAACAATCTTTCAGTACAGCATCACGAATACGTGTGCCAGGTAGCCGGGCCTGCGCCTTAAAGCTGGGCCTGCGCCATAAGCGGATGCTGCACGCAGGCCATCTACAGCGCCACCGCCAGCCCCAGGTGCACGCGTCCGTCGGTGGGGCCGCCGTCGTCGGGATTCATCGCATAGCTGATGTTCACGCGCCCGAGTCCGGTACGCAGCTCCGCGCCAATGCCGGCGCTCGGATGCCAGCTCGTAGCAGCAGCGCGCCCCTCAATCTCGGGCCGGTCGACCCACCCGGTTTCGGCGAAGGCGAACACAAACGAGGTGCGATCTACGAAGAGGCGATGCTCCACCAAGATGCGCCCGACAAACCGCCCGATGAACCGGTCTTCGTCGTAGCCCCGTAGCGAGTCGAATCCGCCCAGCCGAAACAGATCGCTGATGTCGTACGACTCGGTAAACACTCCGCGGGCATTGCCCCCGGCCACGACCACCTGGCGCGCACCCACTGGCCAGAAGGTGCGCAGGTGACCCTGCATGCGGGCCGGACGGCCCGTCTGCTGCGTGCGCACGGTGTCGCCTTCTACCACGCGCCGACCGGTGCGCTGCTGACGCCCCTGCTCGATCAGCAGGTCGGCGCGCAGGCCCTGGCGTGGACTGCGACGGCTGTCGACGCGGTTGATGCGAAGCCCAACGCCCACCCGGAGCGAGCGGCTGCGGGCCACGCGCTGCTCGCCCTGCTGCAGCGCCTGGCCGCGCGGCCCCGGTCGGGTTACGTTGCGTGTGGCCGTGGCGCGCACCTGCCAGCCGGGCTGCACGTCGTAGCCCAAGGAAGCCCGGTACGATTGCGTGCTGTACGACGAGTCGCGCTGCACGCCCGAGAACGCCGCCTCTGCATCCAGTGCCCGCCCCAGCAGAAACGGATCGCGCAGCCGCACATTCACCGCGCTGGTGCGTCCCGGACGCTGGTCGAGGTGCAGATCGGCCTCGCGTCCGCCTCCGAACAGGTTCTCCAGCTCCAGGCGCCCCGATCCTACGAGCGCGGTCGATCCGCCCACGCCCCCGTCGGGAAGCAGGCCCAGTACCAGGTCGAACACGCCGGGCGGGCGCTCCTCAAGCGGAACCGTGAGCGTGGCGCCGCCATCCGCGTCGATCTGTATAGCGGGCCGCTCCACCTGCTCAAAGAGCCCGGTGCCTTCAAGCGCCTGCTGCAGCGCCGCACCGTCGTAGTCCCGTAGCGGTGCGTCGAAGGCAAGCCCGGCAGCCCGCGCCACGTAGGCGGGGCGGGTGCGCTCGGCGCCCTCCAGCACGATGGACTTCAGCCACAGCTGGGGGCCCTCGTCGATGGACAGATGCACTGTGACAGTCTCCGTGTCATCGGTTGGACGAATGGCGGCGACGCCGACCCGGGCGAGCGGATAGCCCTCGGCGCGGTAGGCCTCGCGCAGCGCATGAAGATCGCCGTCGAGCACGTACTGGTCGAGGGGCGCGCCGCTGCGTAGCTCCATCGTGCGGCGCAGCGCCTGTTCGGGAAGCGCGTCGGCGCCCTCAAGGACGACCGCATCGACGGCAGCGCGAGGCCCTCGCGATACGTAGAACGTGGCGCGGGGCGGGGGCTCGGCATGCACCGTAGCCGAGTCGACAGTAGCGTGCAGATAGCCCCGTCGCTGGTAGTGGCGGGCCAGCACCTGGGCTGCCGCACGCACCGAATCCGGAGGCGAAGCCCCCTGCTCTGTAGGCCAGCTGGCCGGAGTGCCGTCGACAACCAACGCCCAGGGCACCGCGTTCGCATCCTCCTGCGCCCCCTCCTGCGCAAAGGTCAACGGAATCGTTGCGCCCCAGAGCCATACAGCGAGCAACCCGATTCCAAGGCATCGGTATAGGCAGGCGACACGTATTCTACTCATCCACCGCGATAGGCCTGTGCGTACTTTTGCGTTGCAAGCGGCGTTGGCCAGCTTCGTTGCTGCCGTTCTGATTGTCACAATGGGCTGGGTCAAACCCCCAGACGCTACCGGTGTTGCGCCTGTCGACACCCTGCAGCTCACCATCGAGGCGGGCACGGTGCTCACCACGACCCTGCCGGCCAGCCTATCGGGCACCGAGGTGCGCCGCTACCGGCTCATCGACGGCCCGCCCTTCAGCGGCGTAGCCGGACGGACGCTGGCCTGGCCCGCTGCTGATGCCGATCCAGGCACCTACGAGATCGTGCTCGTGCCCGATACCGACGCACCCACCGACACGCTTTTCGTTCAGGTTCAGGTGGATGCGGACGCATAGCGCTTCGTGTCTGTATTTCGCGAACCCCGTATTTCTGATGCTATTATGACCCGTGCTACCTTTTTGAAAGGCCTCGCTGTGTGCTGCATCGCCCCCTCTGCGCTCGTAGGCTGTCGCAACGGGCAGTCGGCCCCGAACGCCGAGACCCGCGCCGACACGCTGCACGTGGCTCCGGTCCCCCCCGAAGCGCGCGTGGTAACGGGCGAAGTCGATACCGACGCGCTGCACATCCACCCGCCGGTAGAAGCGGTGGGCGAGAGCCGTCGTACCGCTGAGGCCTGGCGCGAGCTGGTAGGCGACGACGCGTACCACATCCTGTTTGAGGAGGGCACCGAGCCGCGCTATAGCAGTCCGCTGCTCAACGAAGACCGTCGGGGCACGTTCATCTGCGCGGCATGCCACCTGCCGCTCTTTCCGTCGACCACGATGTACGAGAGCGGCACCGGCTGGCCCAGCTACTGGGCCCCGCTCGACGGGCGCCTGGGCACCAAGCGCGACACCAGCGCGGGCATGATCCGCACCGAGTACCACTGTGCCCGCTGCGGCGGCCATCAGGGCCACGTCTTCGAAGACGGCCCCGCCCCGACCGGACTGCGCTACTGCAACAACGGCCTGGCGCTGGCTTTCGTCCCCGAAGACGAACCGCTCCCAGAACTGCGATAGAGGGCGGCCCGTGTTCAGCGACTTGTCCCCAGCTCTTGGATTTCCTTAGCCCGCTCTACATCACTCAACAACCTGTCAACCCTCATGCGAAGCCTTCTCCTCACCCTGCTCATCGTAAGCACCGCGCTGCTACTCGGCTGCGCCGACGCCTCTTCTGGATCGAACCAGTCAAGCGATCCCGAGCCGCTCTACGAGCCCGACGTGGACATCAGTGCCCTGGCCGAGCCGGACACCGCGACGTTTGGGGGCGGGTGCTTCTGGTGCATGGAGCCGCCCTACGACAAGCTCGATGGCGTGGCGGCTACTGTCTCCGGATTTTCAGGCGGACACGTTGAGCACCCGTCCTACGACGACGTTACTGCTGGAGGCACGGGGCACATCGAGGTCGTGCAGGTCATCTACGATGCAGCGGTCGTTGGCTACGAGACGCTGCTGGACGTCTACTGGCGCAACATCGATCCGCTCGACGATGGCGGACAGTTCTGCGACCGGGGCGCCATCTATGCGCCGGTGATCTTTGCACACAACGACGCGCAGCGCGCCCTGGCTGAGTCGACCCGCGATGCCATTGCTGAGCGCTTCGACGATCCGGTGGTCGTACCCATCGAATCGTTCGACGCATTCTACCCGGCCGAGGAGTACCACCAGAACTTCTACCAGAAGAACCCCGGCCACTACAACCGCTACCGCCAGGGCTGCCGCCGCGATGCACGGCTCGACGAACTCTGGGGCGACGAAGCCCGCGCCGAGCATCTGACCGATGCGTCGTAGGTACGCGTCGCAGATAGATGCATCGCGTATGCCCGTGCTTCATGACAAGCAAGCCAGTCTCAAACAGCCCTCACTCCCCGTGTCCGCTCCCGACCTGACCGAGATTACCGATGCCCACCGCACGCGTTTTCGCGAGGCGCTTCTCGACTGGTATCACGACGTAAAGCGCGAGATGCCGTGGCGCGAGACCGACGACCCGTACCGCATCTGGGTGTCGGAGATTATGCTGCAGCAAACCCGCGTCGATCAGGCGGAGCCGTACTACCGGCGCTTTGTGGAGGCCTTTCCGACCGTACACGACCTGGCCGAGGCCGAGCGCGATGCCGTGTTGCAGCAGTGGGAGGGCCTGGGCTACTACTCACGAGCCCGCTACCTGCACGAGGCTGCGCAGACGGTGGTGCGCGAGCACGGCGGCACAGTGCCCGCCACGTACGACGGACTCAAATCGCTGAAGGGTATCGGTCCGTATACTGCAGCGGCGGTGGCGTCGATTGCTTTTGGGAAGGCCCACGGCGTGCTCGACGGCAACGTGATTCGCGTGCTTACGCGCGTCTTTGCGATCGACGACGACGCCACCCGCAGCGCCACGCGCCGCCGCCTGCAGGCCCTCGCCGATGCGCTCGTCGACCCCGACGATCCGGGCAATGCCAACCAGGCGCTGATGGAACTGGGCGCTACCGTCTGCACGCCGCGCAATCCCGCTTGCGACGCGTGCGTGTTGGAGCCGGTGTGCAAGGCCGCAGAGGAGGGCACCCCCGAGCGCTACCCCGTAACGCCCGAGAGCACGCCGATTCCCCACAAAGACATCGCGGTAGGACTCGTGTTCGACGAAGCCGGTCGCCTGCTCATTCAGCGCCGCCCCGACGACGCCATGCTGGGAGGGCTGTGGGAGTTTCCGGGGGG
>NZ_JARWGJ010000034.1:0-16841 GCF_040409695.1 Longimonas sp. | reverse complement strand
GTAGCAACCGACTGGGCTGCTGGCGGCGCGTCCTCCAGTGAGGCAAGGAGGCGTTGGTTCTCCAAATAGAGAGACGGTTTGCCGTATCGCTGCAGTAATTCCTCCAGGTTATGAGGACGATGCAACCGGACGCGATCTCCACATTGGGCATGCAACCGGATGTACTCGTCGAGGCCAACCGGGTCGTAGTCGGGGCAGTGGACTACGTCGACCGCTTCCATGGCACGACTTCCCAGCCAATCAATAACCCGTCTTGATAGCCGTCCTTGCCCGTACAGGGCAACGTCAAAGTTGACGCCAAGCGTCTCAGCATGCAGAAAGGCGGTCTGGTTCTCCACGATAGCGAGCGTTCCGCACATAGACAGGTTTTGCGATGCGTTGAGTACGACGGCTGCCACGCCAGCCGTGCTCGTGAGTTGCCCGACAGGCAGGTCGATGTCATTGCACTGAATCGTGGTGCCAGGGCGTCCTCGAAAGAGCAGAAGGTCGGCCTGCTGGCCCCCTCGCTTCGCATCCCGAAAATAATGTACGCCCTGCGTAGTAGACAGACGCCCCGGTTTCTGCGCTGCCTCTGTGGCTTCAACGAGCCCGTTGGGATAGCAGTTATCTGCAAAACGCTGCACAACCGCTGGATTCTTTACAACGAGCCGCTCTCCACCACCAGACCGTTCGCGTATCAAGATGCCACCATCAAGTAGGGGGCGAAGTGCCTTGCGCTGTGTAGCACTCACCTTGCTCCAGGCGACCGTTCCGCGTTTTATCAGTCCGGTAAGGGTTGTTAGGAGCCCGTCGGCCATTGTTTTTCTCTGTACAGATGCAAGAAAGTAGAGGTTAGGCGCTGTGGGCAGCATCGGAAGCAGTAGAAGTGTCTTCTTTGGAACCTTCCTCGGAACGTCGCAAGCGCACCCGCTGATTTAGACCCAGATAAACGCGGTCTTCTGAAGACTGAAGATAGTATAGATGATCTGCCGCCGTTGACTCAGTCGGACTCGCCAGGATGGGCACAAACCCCATGCGCGTTGCCGTTTCGGTGATTCCCATTAGGTTACGGTCATCCAGACTCGAGGCCTCGTCCAGGTAAAACGGAATTGTGCGCTCAGTGTCGCTGAGTAGGTCGTTGATCAGCACCAGGTGCACAAGCACCTTGATGCTGATACTCGTTCCATTTGATTCGATAGACTGCAGGCCGTCGTATGATTTTGTTGTTCCATCGGCAGTGGTGACTTCAAAAGTTACATTGAACAGGTCGGTAAGGTGGATGCGCGGGTGGGTGCGCAGCATGGTGTCAAGCTGCTTTGCATCTTCGGCATGTGCTTCGGCATCACCAAAAAGAGGCATGGCATTTTGCTCGGCGGTGCGCTTGAGAAGCCGAACCATTTCGTCCATGGGCGAGACAACCAGTTTGAGTCGCTTCAGGTCGGATACGGACGTGGTGCGCAAGCGTCGGTTAATTGCACTGACTTTGGCCTGTAGCGTATCAAGGCGTGCCAGTAGATCGCTCAGGTTGCGCCCCAGTCCGGTCATTAACTGCTGCCACATGTTTTCAGCGGCATAGCGACGCGGAGCAAGCCCCTGCAGTTCGTCGCGCAGGACGGTTAGAGTAGCCTCCAGCGTGTCGCGCTCGTACTGCGCCGTCGTTCGCGTGTGGATCCGTCGAAGCGCCCGGCGCAGGCGGTCATCAGCATCCTGCTGATCGTCCAGCGTCGCCTGGTATGCATCAAAGAGGGGCCGGATGGCTGCGAGCATATCTCCCGCATCGCCTTCAACAAGATGCGCTAATCGTGGTGAGCTATCGGATGCGATTGGTTGCTCGCTGTCCTCGTTTGAAGGTGTCCATGCATCTGGGGGGGCGTGCAAGGCGTGCTGCTCCTGCTTCAGCTCCTGGAGAGATTTCTGAATCTGCTGGTAGCGTACCTGAGCGTCTTGGATACGCTTATCACGCACCTGCACGTCGTCTCGCACTGCATCCCGGCGCTGTGTGATGGCTTGCATGCGGGCCTCAACTTTCTCTTTCTGGTTGCGAAGTTCAGGAATCTCACGGGAGGCCTCCTCAGCCTTACGGTGCCGTTGCAGTACAGCCTGCAGATCATCAATCGTTTTCTGCAATGATTGAATATCTGCGTTCAGCTTGCTCCGGTTCTCGGCGATAGCCAGTCGTTGCTGAAGCCGCTCCCGCTCATCTACAGCATCCCGAAACGCGGCGCGGATGCGATCGGCATCAATATACTGATCCAAGGCAGGAGGCGTTAGTCCGCTCAAGGACAGCGTGCCCCAAGGAGCTTTCCACGGATTGGACGTGAGTTTGTCATCCAGTCGCCGGAGATGTGCCAGGAGGGTATCTTGGTCAGTAATATTCAGGTGGGGGCCCGATGGGTTCAGGTCCAGCATCTCCGGGTTCAGAATGCGAAACAGCCTGTTCATGCGAGCTGTGCCGAGCACTTTCTTGAGCACGGGACCGGCCGCGTTCTCAAGATTTTCGAGGCGGCGGCGCATTTGCTCCACATTGTTGTTGGCTTGGTGCAGGCGCGCGCGAATACGGTTTGGATCGTCCGCATCAATAGATTGTATCTTGGCGCGCAGTGCCACCTGCTCTTGACGCAGGCGCTTCAGTCTGCGATCGGTCGATTCGGGATCGACGTCTGCGTATGCTTCAACTACCTCCCTCAACCGCTGCAGCCTTCCCTTTATGCTGCCCAGTTTCTGATTCTGCTTGTCGCGCTTTGCATCCAGCGTGCGATACGCTTCTTGGAGGTCATTGCGCTCACTCTTTTCTTGCTGGATTGCCTGGGCCTGGGCACGGGCCGCTGCGTCAAACGTGTTGCGAAGCTGGTCTGCTGTGTGCGTGATCTGACCCCACATCTGCACGCCGGTACTTCGGAGATGCTGGCGCCGCTCGTAGTGTTTGAGAGCGGTGCGGATGCTGTCCTCAATCAGTTCCAGCTTCTCGATCTTGTCGCGCTGGTCCTGCATCTGCGCAAATTGGTCGGCATAGTCTGTTTTGAGATCGATCGACAGTGCACCCAGTTCTGCAGCATACGTGTTGCAAAGTGTAGACTTTAGGGTGTGCTGATCCAGATGGCGAAGCCGAATCAGGCCTTTGAACAGGTCGCGAAACCGATCATAGCCCTCATGGCTCTTTACGGGTACAAGTCCAAGGTGTACGGTTTTGTTCTCACCGATGCCGGTAAGAGCCGCACGAAGGTGACTTGCCTTCATGAGTCGTAGGTTTTTAAGAGCCAGCTCAGGCTTTACCTCGTCGATTGGGCGAGGGGCATTGTCGTCTGTTAGAAAATCGCTGCGAGCCCAGGGGCCAGCATAGGCAAACCGTTGTACAGCATAATTTTTGGCGGGTCCGGTGCCATGCACCCCAAGAACCTGCAAGCCCTGTGGGGTTCGGCACTCAAACAGAACATAGCTGTAGCGCTCTGGAAAGTAATAACGCCGCGTTTCCCGCGTGGTATACCCGGAAAAAGACATGTGGCTGATCTTGTCTACATACAAAAACTGAAGCAGGTTGACCAGGGTGGTCTTGCCAACATTGTTCGGTCCTACCAGATGCAGCGGACGTGTCAGGTCTACATCAGCGAAATCAAACGTACCGGCGTGTATGAGAATGAGCCGAGTAGGTCCAAGGAGAGCCATAAAACAAGGATGTACAATAATTTAATGAGGAGGATAGAAGGTCCTCGGATGTGTGAACGCTACGATTTCTGGATAGGAGGGAGCGGGTCGGGGCGTAAGTCGACCTGTGTGTCAGTGTCGGACGCTTCAGCATCAGAGGAAGCGCTCATTTCTGCAGCTTCGACACACAGCTCCAGAAAGCGATATGATGCAGTCCGAAACTGAAACGTGCCACCAGTCCGGGTTTCGGCGAACCCATACGTTTCGAGTAAACGAATGACGCCCGCAAGATCATCGGCATCATTCACATCTACCTGCTCCATGTACTCGCGATATCGTTCGAACGCAAGGTGTGGGAGGTCGTCGATATGCCACCAGGTATCGAAGAAGATCGGAGTGATTGCTGCGTGTTCGTTTCCCACCCATTCGACCATCACCAATACAAATAACCCCATCGTACGTGCTTGCTTCCCCGGATTCTTGTCGAGATCGGAAGCCAGGTAAACGACGTTTTGGGGGTGTTTTCGTAGATGCAGTCCAAAAGCTGAAAAAGCGCTCTTATACGCTTCAAATCTATTCCAAAGAACCCGGAAGAGATCGCCATCCGACGGCGTAAAGTGGTACCCTCTGCGGAGACGGTCGAAGATCGTAGCAAGATGAGGAAGGGGCTTCATAACCAAGCAGGTACAGTTGTTAAGTACATTCGTCAGTCATGGTCAGACAGCAGTCAGTTCAGCAGCTTCCACGCGAGCAGGGGGCGCCTCAAGGAGATACAGGCCATGCGGGTACGTGCAAGGGGTTGCATCGAAGGAGACATGCAGTTCGTTGCTCTGCAAGACGTATCGGTAGGCGGCGAGTACGTGAGACGTATCGGCATCTGCAAACTGATCAACGAGTCGGGCCATCACGTCGTCAATTGGGCATGCCTGTACTATCTGAGCGATGAGTTCAGCGCGGCGTGGCAGCGCCACTGGCGGCGCGTCTGCAGCATGGTCGGAGATAGGATCTGGCGGTGCCGGCGTGTAGGCGCGCATATCCAGCAGGAAACTTCGCATGGCGTCGTCATCGAAGACGGTGCGTATGTTGATGCGGAGTAGTCGGAGGCGTTCGGGCAGGCGCAGCACGTCGGGGCCGGCCCGGTGAACGGCCTGTAGAAGTTGAGACGCACCACGGACGAGTCTGGTGCTATGTTTTTGCTCGTTGAACAGCGGCAGAACCTCGTCGCGGGCTGACTCGAAGTTTTGAAAGACGCGACGGCGCACGCGGCGCAGGCGGGCTTGGGTAACGAGAAGTTCACGCAGCACTGCAGGGGCATGAGCAAACGCTTTTTGTACATGACCAAGTACAGTGTCCAATTGCGAAAATTGGTCTTCTGCCATCCCGCTTGTGCTTGCGAGTTCTTTCAGCGGGTGGATGTGGTCGTCCATCATTTCGTTCACGACGTCGAAGCGGTCTTTCACGCTTATGCCTTTCGTTTGAGCTCGCAGTGCGGCAACGTGGTTCAGAATAGCCTCGCGATTATGTCGGGAGATGCGTCGGATCTCTTCCATTTCGTCTCCGAGGCGTTCGAGGGTGCGAATAGCACCGCTCTGCGAGCCCGTTTCGCCGAATGTGCGAAGGCGCTCCCGGTCGGTTTCAATCTGCTCCAGGTGTCCTCGGAGGACCTTCGGAGTGCTCAGCACCTGCTCGCGCTGAAACTCGCGTAAGAGGCGCTGAATACGCATTGTCGGTTCGTATACAGCAGATTGCTCAGGGAGCGGCTCGATGAGCCCGTGGGTGCAGAGCTGCCGAAAGATGTAAGATACTGAAGGCACAGAGGTGCTACGGCCTTCTTGCTGGGCACGACGAAGATGAACACGGATCTCCGCTTCACGGAGCCCGTGCGGTGCCGCATGTATTGCCTGTAATGTCGATAGGTGGTCGTGCGCTAAGCGCAGGAAGGTTTTCAGGTCACGGCCGATCATGATGCACCGCTACAGTTGCTGAAGTAAATCACATTGAGATGTAAATAGTGTAAAGATAAGCTACATCCGGTTTGTGTTAAGCGCAACAAAAAAGCGAAGCCAATGCAAGATCTATGGCCTCTTACGTGAAAAGCAGTAAGGCGCTCGGGGGGATATGGGGACACTGGTGATTGATCTCCTGATAAAAACATTTCTTGAGGCGAATGGTCTTGAGGCGAACGGTCCTTGTTTGCTACCTCCAGTCTCGCAGGGAACGTGCAGGCTGGGAGACGCTGCTCGTTTTCGACAGCGGGCCCGTTGCCTGAGCCGCTCGACATTAAGATGCTACCAGCGCTCGTTTCTGATGTCCAACGCAGCGGGGTGCGAGGTGATATGTCGATTCCTGGTTTAGGCACTATTTGGAGGTCTCAAAACACCCCCACAAGCGCCTGATGCACCCAGAGCAGCAGCTCATAACCCGTACTGTAACATTGCTTCGCATGGCTCCGTAGAGAGGGCACAGCAGCACAAGGCGCATCGCGCAGCCACAGAAACCGTGTGGCGCAGGTGCCTACGCTGCTGCCGTTCCATCGATTCTGCTGACCCGCTTGTGTTCTATGCGCTCGTTTGTTGCCGCCCTCTGTTGTACGCTCGCCCTGTTCGCTGCGGTAGGAACCGCTCCCGTTCAGGCGCAGCAAAGCCCCGAAACCATCACCTTCGACGATGCTGTCACCATTGCGCTCGACCAGAATACCGATCTGCGACGCGCCATAAACGACGTGCGGCGCCAGGACGCAACCATCCGGCAGCGCCAGTTCGATTTTGCACCGAACCTGAGCATCAACAGTGGCACCACCCGCCAGTTCGGACGCAGCTTCAGCCAGGAAGAGGGGGCCATCGTAAACCAGACGACCGATATCTTCCGCGTCGGTGCCAACTCCAGCGTCACCGTCTTCGACGGGTTCAACAACATCGCGTCGCTGCAGCAGGCCAACCGTCGCGGCGAAGCCAGCGAGCTTAACCTGGAGCGCACGCGGCAGGACGTCGTGTTTACGGTGATGGAGCAGTTCATCGACCTGGCCCAGAGCAAGCAAGAGGTGGAGGTGCGCGAAGAGGAGGTCGCGGTGCAGCGCCAGCAGCTGGAGCAGATCCAGGAGTTTGTGGATGCGGGCGCCCGGCCCACGTCCGATCTCTTTCAAGCCGAAGCCGATCTGGCTCAGGCTGAGCAGCAGCTCCTGCAGTCCGAGCGGCAGGTCGAGGTCAACACCACGCGACTGATTCAGACGCTGCAGCTCGACCCCTTTGGCACGTACGACTTTGAAGCTCCGCCGGTTAGCGAGGTAGCTACGCAAGAGCAGACCTACGCAATGGATGAGATACTACAGAGCGCCTTCGATCGCCGCGTAGACCTGCGGGCGCAAGAGGCCAACCTGTCTGCCTCTGAACAGAGCATCCGCATCGCGCAGTCCAGCTACTGGCCGTCGCTCTCGCTCAACTTTGGGTACAACACCAACTGGGCCAGCACGGCTGCGCTTCCGGGCGACCCCAACCCTTCGTTCTTCGATGTGCTCGACTCGCGCCGTGGAGGCAACGTGGGCATCTCGCTCTCCTTTGCGGTCTTCGACCGGCTGCAGCGCCGGAACCAGACGGCTCAGGCCCGGGCCGATGTCCGCCAGGCCGAATATAACCTGCAAGACCAACGCCAGAGCATCGCGCTGCAGGTGCGCCAGGCCGTGCTTGACTACCGCAACGCGCTAAAGCAGCTCGAAGTGGCCGACACGCGTCTGCGTGCAGCGGAGCGAGCCCGCGAAGCCGCCGAAGAGCGCTACAACCTGGGCAGCGCCTCGATCGTGGAGCTCTCGCAGGCGACTCGCGACTTCACCGATGCAGCAAGTCAGCAGGTGCAGGCGGAGTTCAACGTAGTGTTTCAGCAGAAGCTGATCGACTACCAGGTGGGCACGCTTAATCCCAATGCACCCCTTTTTGAATAGGCCGAATAAGCAGCCAGCAAGCAGTACACCCCCTGAGGGCTTCGCGCCTCGTTGATTCGACCGCGCGGCACGCCCTCTCCTTACATCCCTTTATTGAGACACTCTTATGATGCGTCGCATCTTCTACATTATTGGCGGAATCATCCTGGTGCTCATCCTGCTGGGTACGGCCGGTCGCTTTATGGGCTGGTTCGGCGGCGGGGCCGATGGCATCGCTGTACAGGCCGAAAACGCCGACGAGCGCACCATCACGCAGGTCGTAACCGCATTCGGGCGCGCACAGCCCGAGGTGGAGGTTACCATTAGCCCCGACGTAGCGGGCGAGATCGTAGAGCTGAACGTGCGCGAAGGCGCCCAGGTCAGCCAGGGCGACCTGCTCGTGCGCCTGCGTCCGGATAACTACCAGGCCCAGCTTGAGCGCACCCAGGCCGAGGTGGCGCGCGCCCGTGCCAACCTCGCCGAGCGCGAAGCCGACTCGCTGCAGGTGCGGCTGGAGTACGACCGGCAGAAGCGCCTGTTTGAGCGCGACGTCATCCCGCAAAGCGAGTACGAGGCCGCCGAGTCGCGCTACAAGCAGGCCGTAGCCCGGCTGCAGGGCGCCCGCTACCAGGTGCAAAGCGCCATGGCTACGCTGCGCGACGCCCGCGAGCAGCTCGAAAAAACAAACATCTACGCGCCCATGAGCGGCACCATCAGCAAGCTCGACGTAGAGCTCGGCGAGCGCGTGGTAGGCACCTCGCAGATGCAGGGCACCGAAATGATGCGCATCGCCCGCCTCAACCAGATGGAGATGGAGGTGGATATCAACGAGAACGACGTCGTGAACGTGAGTCCGGGCGACACCGCACGCATCGAGATCGATGCCCACCCCGACCGCACCTTTCGCGGCACCGTCACCGAAATCGCCAACTCGGCCCGCGTGAGCGGCGAGGGCACGCAAGAGCAGGTCACGAACTTCCCGGTAAAGATCCGGCTGCTCGATGCACATAACGAAGACGCCGGCGAAGTCATGACCGGCCCCGAAGGCGGCATCGCAACGGCCGAAGACGGAGAGCCCGTTACACCCGCACCGGTCATCCGACCCGGCATGAGCGGCAGCGTCGATATCTCGACCCGGACCGTGGAAAACGTCATCTCCGTGCCCATCCAGGCTGTTACAGTGCGTAACATGGACGACGAGGAGGGGGGCGGACGGCGTTCGGCAGACCGCATGCGCCGCGTGGTCTTCGTGGCTGAGGGCGACTCGGCGCACGTGCGCGCCGTCGATACCGGCATCGCCGACGATACGTACATCGAGGTGCGCTCCGGACTCAGCGCCGGCGAGCGCGTCGTCACAGGGCCGTACAGCGCCGTCAGCCGCGAGCTGAACGACGGCTCGCTCATCACAATCGAAGAATCGCCTCGCCAGGGCGGGCGGCGCACAGCCTCTCGATAATCACGCTGCGTACAAGAATCAGCGTACACTAAGAATACAGGGGGATGCGAAGGATCTTCGCTTCGGCGTCTCGCTGCCTCGGGCTTCTGGTTACTTTCTGTCTATCTGCATATGGCCTCATCTGCGCAACGCCCATCGTCGAGAGCATCAACCGTCGCGTCCCCCGCCGGTCCCCTCCTTCAGATTACCGGACTCAAGAAGCGCTACGTGATGGGGAGCGAGGAGGTCTGGGCGCTCGACGGCATCGACGTGTCGGTTGAGGAGGGGGAGTACATCGCCATCATGGGACCATCAGGATCGGGCAAGTCGACGTTCATGAATATGCTCGGCTGCCTCGACACGCCCACCAGCGGCACCTACCTGCTGAACGGCAACGACGTCAGCCGCTACTCCGACGATGAGCTGGCCGAGATTCGCAATCGCGAGATCGGGTTTATCTTTCAGACGTTTAACCTGCTTCCGCGCGTCGATTGCCTGCGCAACGTGGAGCTGCCGCTGATCTACGCCGGGATGAAGCAGGCTGAGCGGCGCGAGCGCGCAGCGGAGGCGCTCCGAAAGGTCGGCCTCGGCGACCGTATGGACCACAAGCCCAACGAGCTCTCGGGCGGGCAGCGGCAGCGTGTGGCCACGGCACGGGCGCTGGTCAACGCGCCCTCGATCATACTGGCTGATGAGCCGACCGGGAACCTCGACACCGAAACGGGCGACGAGATCATGCGGCTCTTCGAGGAGCTGCACCGGCAGGGCAACACGCTGCTGGTCGTTACGCACGAGGAAGACATCGCGCAGCATGCCCGGCGCATCCTGCGCCTGCGGGATGGCAAGCTGGAGCAAGATACCCGCGTCGCACAGCCTACGCTCGAACACGAAGTGTTCTGATCCCGGGCGTGTCTTTGCGAAGCGCGAAGAACGCTACATTCCCCGCCTATCCCGGACGCTGATCCGGGGACTCCCCATATCATATCTGAGAGAGCTAAAGCTTCCAACACGAGCGTGCATCTACAGTCAAGCGGGAATTCGAGTTGCCCCACTATTGTGGGCAGGTCTCTGCTAATAGCTCGCCTCGAACAGAAGCGCACGAGATTGTGTCATCCTTCGTCCTCGCAATGACACGATGCGGACCCCTTCTCGGTGGCCCATCACGATCCATTCTCCTGAATCCCCCTCCTCCGATGGGGACGTGATGAGCTCCTTCCGCACCCGTTCTTGCAGAATCGCAGCGCTATAGACTCCCCTCCTACCGATGCACCAGCATCGGAAAGGAGGGGTGCCCGAAGGGCGGGGTGGTCTCCTGCCGGGTAAAGATCCCGGGTCGGCGCTCCGCCCGGGATGACTTGGCCGTGTGGGCTTCTTCCGGCAAGCACGTCTGCCTGTTTATGGTACTGACCTGCCAACACAACGTCGCCCCGGCCCCTGAGCCGGGGTCTTCCCATATCCGTAAAGACGGCCTTTTCCAGCACGATCACGCACCTACAGTAAGGCGAGGGGAGGCGTGTCAGGTAGTCAGCTATCTCGAACAGAAGCGTGCCGATGAGGTGCTCCAAACGACTGGGTATAGCGTATTGTACGGGTGCGACCGCAGACGATGCGCCTGCGGGTGCTCCACTTACTTAGGACCGTAGTGCCGTGTGTAAGAAAATGGCGATGCGACGAGACAGCGGCGTTCGCATCCACCAATAGATTGAGACGCAGCAAAACGCCCCATGTCAGAGAAATCCCCACACCAGCGCGCGTAGCATGCTCACATCGCTGCATGTGACACTTGATTAAGTTGTTACTACATGTATTCAGAAGAACGTAACACGCTGAAAGATCAATATATTCTTCTTTAGTATTATAAAGAATGCGTTGAGATAATAATATATGCCGCTCAATGAGGTTGAGTGGGTATTTTTATGCGATGTGATCTTGGAACAAGATACTTGCGTAGCATATATACTCTCTCGCAAACTTGTTATAACAACACCCGAATGGTAACGCACCCATGATTGAGATGCTCTCCCAAACCTGGCCCTGGTACGTGGCCGGGCCGCTTATCGGACTGATTGTGCCTGCGCTGCTTATTGCCGGAGGCAAGATGTTCGGGATTTCGGCCAACCTGCGCCATGCCTGCGCGGCTACCATTCCGGGGCGCATCGAGTTCTTTCAGTACGACTGGAAGAAGTCGGGGCTCTGGAATCTTGTGTTTGCCGTCGGCATCGTGCTGGGCGGATTGATTGCGACGACGCTGCTGGCGCATCCGAATCCAGAAATTGGGATTTCGGAGGGGGCGCGTGCGCAGCTCACCGCGCTGGGAATCTCCGACTTCACGGGGCTTCTTCCCAATGACATCTTTACGTGGGAGGGGCTGGCCTCGCTGCCAGGCTTCGTTATGATTGCCGTGGGGGGCTTTCTGGTGGGATTCGGGGCGCGCTACGCCGGCGGATGTACTTCGGGCCATGCGATCAGCGGCCTTGCTGACCTGCAGGTGCCGTCGCTCATCGCCGTAATCGGATTCTTCATTGGCGGGCTCTTCGTGACCTACGTGGTCTTGCCTCTCATCCTGTAGCGCGTGCTGACTGTAGCGCGTGCTGAAGCAGCTGCTGAGGCGGCCCGCTTCGCATCCCCCTGTGCGTTTCCCTTACAACTACGTTCTGCTGACCTGCTATGGCTACCACGACCCAACAATCCGAACAAACCGAAGCAAACCTCACGGTAGGCGGCCTCTTTGGCTACCTGCTTCTGGGAATGATCTTCGGCATCATCTTCGTCCAGAGTGAGGTGGTGTCCTGGTTTCGCATTCAAGAGATGTTTCGCTTTGAAGCCTTCCACATGTACGGCATCATTGGCAGTGCCGTTGTGGTGGCGATGATCGGCGTGCAGGCGATCAAGTACTTCGACATCCGCACGCTCGACGGCGAGAAGATCGCTATCAACCCGAAGCAGTGGTCGAACTACCGCTATTGGGCGGGAGGCATCATGTTTGGCCTCGGATGGGCGCTTCTGGGCGCATGCCCCGGCCCCATCTTCGCGCTGATCGGTGGCGGGTACTCCGTCATGATCGTTGCGCTGCTCAGCGCTATTGCCGGAACCTGGGTGTACGGCGCGCTGCGTCCGCACCTGCCGCATTAACCTGGCGCTAAGCTGCCGCTGACCTGCCGCTGACCTTCCGACGTCTGCAGGCACGCCTGCATTCACCTTCGTTTTCGCACACAGACCCGACAGACTACTATGCTATTCCGCCAGATTTTCGATCCCAAGCTCGCTCAGTATGCCTACCTCATCGGCTGCCAGCAAACCGGCGAAGCGCTCGTTGTTGACCCGGAGCGCGACATCGACCAGTACCTGGAGCTCGCCGAAGAAGAGGGCGTTGAAATTGTTGCCGTTGCGGAGACGCACATCCATGCCGACTTCCTTTCGGGCGCCCGCGAGTTTGCCGAGCGCTTCGATACGAAGCTCTATCTCTCCGACGAGGGCACCGACGACTGGAAGTACGAGTGGATCAAAGAACCGAAAGAGAGCGGCGGCTCGTACGATGCGCAGCTGCTCTACGACGGCGACACCTTCACGATCGGCAACATCGAAGTAGAGGCGGTGCATACGCCTGGCCACACGCCCGAGCACCTCGCCTTTACGATTACCGACAAAGGAGGAGGCGCCACGGAGCCGATGGGCGTTGTAACCGGCGACTTCGCCTTTGTGAACGACCTGGGCCGCCCCGACTTGCTCGAATCGGCCGCCAAAGTCGAAGGCGTCATGGAGCCGTCCGCACGTGAGCTCTACAGCTCGGTGCAGCGTTTCCTCGAAATGCCCGACTACATGCAGATCTGGCCCGCCCACGGCGCCGGATCAACCTGTGGCAAGGCGCTGGGCGCCGTCCCGCAGACCACCATCGGATACGAGCGCAAGTACAACCCGATGGTCGGCGCCGCGCTTGAAGGCGAAGACCGCTTCGTAGAGGCTATTCTCGACGGACAGCCCGAGCCGCAGCTCTACTTCGCACGCATGAAGCGCGACAACAAGCTGGGAGCGCCCGTACTCGGGCAGCTGCCGCAGCCCAAGAAGCTGACGGTAGGCGAGCTGAAGACCCACGCCGAAAACGATGAATCGCTCATCGTGGATACGCGGATCGACCGTTCCGCCTTCATGGAGACGCATATTCCGGGCGCGCTCTATGCGCCGATGAACAAGTCGTTTAACACGGTAGTCGGCTCGCTCGTCGAAGACGAAACCACGCCGATCGTACTGCTGATCGACGAGGGCGACGTTGAGGAAGCTGTGCGCGACCTGGTGCGCATTGGATACGACAACGTGGTGGCCTTTGCGACCCTCGAAACCCTGCAGCGCTACTTTGCGGATGCGGAGACGGCCTCCATCGAAGAGATCGACTTTGCCGAAATGGAGCAGCGCCGCCACGCCGACGATACGGCGGTCGTGGACGTGCGCTTCCGCTCGGAGTACGATGCCGGGCACGTAGCAGATGCGCATAACGCCTCCTACACCCGCCTGCCAGAGTACGAGGCCGACTTGCCTGATGCCGACACGCTGCTGGTGCACTGCGGAAGCGGAGCCCGCGCCGCGGCTGCCTCGGCCTACCTGGCCCGCGCCGGACGTAGTGTGGCGTTTGTGAATGGCAACTTCTCAGACTACGAGGCCCCTGTTTCGGAAGAAGCCGTTGCCGCGTAACATGGGCAGCTGCCCCTAACATACAGCAGGAGCGGCCTGGCTACCGGGTCGCTCCTGTCTTGTTTTGCACTGTACGTCCCTGATGCACCTGGCCTGCGCCCCTCATGTTTGCTAAACTGCGCTCTGCGCTCCCGCTTCTCGACCAGCTGGCCAACTACAACTCCAGCGCCCTGAAAGGTGACCTCTCTGCGGGACTCACCGTGGGCGTGATGCTCATCCCACAGGGCATGGCCTACGCGCTGATTGCGGGGCTGCCTCCGATCTACGGACTCTACGCAGCGCTCATCCCGCTGGTGGGATACGCCATCTTTGGCACCTCCCGGCAGCTTGCTGTTGGACCCGTGGCGCTTATATCGCTACTCGTAGCTGCCAGCGTTGCGCCTCTTGCCGAGGGCGATCCGAGTCGCTACATCATGCTCACGCTTGTGCTTACGCTCATGGTGGGCGTGCTGCAGCTGGCGATGGGACTCCTCCGGTTTGGCTTTCTGGTTAACTTCCTGTCGCACCCCGTACTTAGCGGGTTCACCTCCGCTGCTGCACTTATCATCGGGTTCAGCCAGCTGAATCACTTGCTGGGCGTCGACATCGAGCGTTCCAACTACATCCACGAGATTGTCTGGGCGGCTCTGCAGCAGTGGGAAGCAATCCACTGGCCCACCGTTGCGATCGGGCTGGGGGGCATCGCCATTCTTGTTGCGCTCCGGCGCTGGTCGAAGGCGATCCCGGGTGCGCTCGTCGTGGTGGTGCTTGCAACCGGACTGCTCTGGAGCGTCGGCGGTGACGACAGCAACGTCGCGATCGTAGGCGACGTGCCGGGTGGGCTTCCGGGGTTTGTCATTCCAGCGTTCACCTGGGCCGACTTGCAGGCGCTGATCCCTGGCGCGCTCACGATAGCCTTTATCGGATTCATGGAATCGGTAGCCGTGGCCAAGGTCTACGCCCGCCGCAACGGCTACAGCCTCGATGCAAACAAAGAGCTGGTCGGACTCGGCATGGCCAATGTTGCCGGTGCGTTCTTTCAGGCCTACCCGACTACAGGGGGATTCTCACGTACCGCGGTCAACGCCGATGCAGGCGCAAAGACCAACGCCGCCGCCCTGGTGAGTGCCGGCGTCATCGCGCTGACCCTGCTCGTGCTCACTCCGCTTTTCTATTACATGCCGAATGCCGTGCTCGCCTCCATTGTGATGGTGGCTGTGTCAGGGCTCGTTGACTGGAAAGAGGCCATCTACCTCTGGCGTGTCGACCGCCGCGACCTGATGCTGATGGGTATCACGTTTGTGGCCACCCTCTCGTTTGGCATCGAAGAAGGAATCATCGCCGGGGTTATCGTGTCGCTCATTGCCGTGATCCACCAGAGCGCGACGCCACACACCGCCATCATGGGCCGCCTGCCGGATTCCACAACCTACCGCAACCTCAAGCGGAGTCCAGAAGCCATCACCCGTGCCGACATCATGATCGTGCGCATGGATGCAGCGCTCTACTTTGCCAATGTCTCTACCTTCAAAGACCTCATCAGCGAAATCGACCTCAACAACGAGGCCTTGCGGGCTATCGTGATCGACATGTATCCCGTAAACCGGGTCGATTCAACCGCAGCCCACGCGCTTCACGAGGTTATCGAAACGTGCCACGAGAGCGGCGTAGACCTCTACCTGGCCGGACTCAAGGGCCCCGTGCACGACGTGCTCAACCGGGCAGGCGTAGTGCATGAGCTTGGCCCGAACCACATCTTTCATGAAGTCCACAGCGCCGTGCAGGCCGCCGAAGCGGCCCACCGCAACGAAGGCGAGGACAGCACGTCTGATGCTGACACTGCCACCGAGATCGGCGCCTCCCCTGCACCCAGCAGAGCCACAAAGCAACCCGAGTCCGTGCCCACCGAAGCCGACGCGTAGGATTCAGGGCAGCGATGGTCCACGACTCACAGCACAAGTCATCTCAGGCAGAGCGCAACCCCGGAATCTTCCTCGGTTGGCAAAGCCCGCCCCAGGACCACCCCGCCCTTCGGACACCCCACCTCTCCGATGCTGGTGCATCGGCAGGAGGGGAGTTTGTGGGAGTGTAATTCTGCAAAAAGAGGCGCAGAAAGAGCCGATCAAGTCCCCCTCGGAGGAGGGGGATTTAGGGGGATGGATCGTGATAGGCCACCAAGAAGGGGTCCCCACCGTGTCAGTGCGAGGACGTAGGACGACGCAATCTCGTTCGTTGCTGTTCAGGGTAGGCGGGCTGTTAGCAGCGACCTGCCCACAATTTCCACCTGACTGTAGATGCACGCTCGTGCTGGAAACGGTCGTCTTTACGGATACAGGAAGACCCCGGCTCAGGGGCCGGGGTGACTTGGTGGTGAAAGGGTGAGGGAGTAAAGAGGCAGACGTGCTTTCCACAAGAAGCCCACACGTTCAAGTCATCCCGGGCGCAGCACAGCGAAGACCCGGGATCTTTATCCATTCAAGGACCACCCCGCCCTTCGGGCCCCCTCCTTTCCGGCTGCGCCGGTAGGAGAGGAATCTGTAGCGTAGTAATACCGCAGCAAGGAGCCCCAACACCGTGTCACTGCGAGGGCGTAGGACGACGCAATCTCGTTCGTTGCTGACCGAGGAAGGAACAGTACCTTGGAACGTAGCCAAAGCTGCATGATACATATGCTGTCGTCTTGGTAGCGCGTCTACCGGCCCCAGTACCGTATTTGCACGCATTCTTTGCGTGATGACCCATTCAAACACCAGATCTCGCATTGTAATTCGGGGGCACCGTACCTACCTTCAAATGCATCATACAACACATCAACCGCATCATAATGGCAACCGACAAGCAGATCACGAGCAAAATTCCAGAGGATCGTCCCGGTACGACAGGCGAGCGTCCCGTGGCGCTCGTCACCGGCGTAACCGGACAAGACGGGTCGTACCTGGCTGAGCTGCTGCTCAATAAGGGATACGAAGTGCACGGCATCAAGCGGCGTGCGTCGCAGTTCAACACCGACCGCATCGACCACCTGTACACCGATCCCCATGAGGAGGAGGTGCGCTTTTTCCTCCACTACGGCGACATGACCGACTCGTCGAACCTGATTCGCATTGTGCAGGAAACGCAGCCGGATGAGATCTACAATCTTGCTGCGCAGAGTCATGTGCAGGTGAGCTTTGACAGCCCCGAGTACACCGCCGATGTGGATGCGCT
>NZ_JARWGJ010000033.1:0-50910 GCF_040409695.1 Longimonas sp. | reverse complement strand
GTTTGAGCAGATTGCGATGATGTAAACCACAGGCAATCATTTAACATTGAACCGCTACCTCTTTTTGTATGTCACCGCGAAGAGCGCTATCAACGCGCCAATCTTGGGCCTTATGAGCCGGATAGACCGCTCTAACTGGCGCATGAGATCGCCGCGTCGGTCACAAGCTGCCTCCTCGCGATGACAAGGTGTAACCGCATCTTTTCCGACTTACCTACCCCCACATTTTTTCTCTTCCGTATGGCCTACACACTCAGCGACCTGCGCACGCTCATCGACCTGGAGCGCATCGAAGATACCATCTTTCGCGGCACGAACTACGACATTGGATCGGGAAGCGTGTTTGGCGGGCAGGCACTCGCGCAGTCGCTCGTAGCAGCACAGCGCACCCTCGATAGCGCCGACCGCGTGGCCCACTCCATGCACGGCTACTTTATCTTGCCCGGCGACGTGGACGCCCCGATTGTATACGAGGTCGATCGCCTGCGCGATGGGTCGTCGTTCACCACGCGGCGAATCATTGCGATTCAGCACGGGCGTGCCATCTTCAATATGGCAGCGTCGTTCCAAACGCCCGAACCGGGCGACACGCACCAGACGTCGATGCCCGACGTGCCGCCCCCTGATGCGCTCGCCTCCGACATGCAGCTGCTCGAACAGATTGCCGATCGCATTCCCCAGCACCTGCATTCGTTCTACACGGAAGAGCGGCCCATTGAAGTGCGACGCGTCGACCCGGTCGACCCGTTCAACCCCACCTCGTCGTCGCCGGTCAACCACATGTGGATACGCACGCGCGGCACGCTGCCTGATACCCCGCTACTTCATCAGGCCATCTTTGCCTACATGTCAGATTATGGCCTGCTGAGCACTGCCCTGCGTCCGCACGGACGCTCGTTCTTGCAGCCCAATTTGCAGCTGGCGTCGCTCGACCACGCAATGTGGTTTCATCGTCCGTTTCGAATGGATGAGTGGCTGCTCTACAGCGCCGAGAGTCCGGTGGCGCATGGTGCGCGTGGATTCGTGCGCGGACAGGTCTTTACCCAAGACGGCACGCTGGTCGCCTCGGTGGCGCAGGAGGGACTCATGCGCGTACACGACGCGCCTTCTGACGAGTCTGACGAGAGTTAGGCAAGGGTGCTCATGCGCTCAGACCGGTATACCACGAATTCATGCTGCTCTCCACGCGCTTTTCCCGCGACCGACGCAGGCCTGCATTGATTCCAACCGCTGCCGTAGCGTACCTTGTATGCAAGGTTTTTCGCTCGCTTACTTTGTTGCATTGCATCGCATCTACCCGTGGAAACGAAATATATATTTGTGACTGGCGGCGTCACGTCGTCGTTAGGCAAGGGCATCTTTAGCGCGTCGCTGGGGCGGCTGCTTGAAGCACGCGGCCTGCGCGTTACCATCCAGAAGTTCGACCCGTACATCAATGTCGACCCCGGCACCATGAACCCCTACGAGCACGGAGAGGTGTTCGTAACCGACGACGGGGCCGAAACGGATCTTGACCTGGGCCACTACGAGCGCTTCCTGGGGCGCTCCATGAGCCAGGCCAATAACGTGACGACCGGCCGCGTGTACATGGAGGTTATCACTAAAGAGCGTGAAGGCGCCTACCTCGGCAAAACAGTTCAGGTCGTCCCTCACATTATAGACGAGATCAAGTACTGGATGCGGAAGCTGGGCACCAGTGGCGACTACGACGTAGTCATCACCGAAATTGGGGGCACCGTTGGCGACATTGAAAGCCAGCCGTACCTTGAAGCCATTCGCCAACTGCGTAACGAGTTGCGTCCGCATACGCTCATCACCCACCTTACGCTGGTTCCTTACCTGCGTGCGGCTGGCGAACTCAAGACGAAGCCGACGCAGCACTCTGTCAAAACCATGCTCGGGTATGGCCTGCAGCCCGATATGCTCGTGTGCCGCTCTGAACAGCCCCTTGACCGAGCCATCCGTGAGAAGATTGCGCTCTTCTGCAACGTGCCCCCCGAGGCGGTAACGCCCATGCTGGATGCAGAAACTATCTACGAAGTGCCGCTGCTGCTTCAAGAGGAAGGGCTGGGGGCGCTCGTCGTTGAATCGCTTTTCAGCGACGAGGAGCGGTCGAATATGATGGCGGTGCCCGACCTGAGCGACTGGATCGAGTTCCTTCGACGACTGAAGAACCCGGAGTCCACGCTCACCATTGCGCTCGTAGGCAAGTACGTAGAACATCAGGACGCGTACAAGTCGATCACCGAAAGCCTGATGCTGGCAGGCGTCCCCGACGGACTGCAAGTCGACATCCGGTTTGTGCTATCGGATACGTTGACCGAAGAAAACGTCGACGAGCTTCTTGGTAATGTAAGTGGCGTGCTCGTTGCCCCCGGGTTTGGCGAGCGCGGCGTGGCTGGAAAGCTCACCGCTATTCAGTACGTGCGCGAAAACGATATTCCGTTCTTCGGCATCTGCCTTGGGCTGCAGTGTGCCGTTATCGAGTATGCCCGCAACGTGTGCGGCTGGCCCGACGCTCACTCAACAGAGTTCGAAGACGATACGCCGCATCCCGTTATCGACCTGATGGAGGAACAGAAAACGGTGTCGGACCTGGGCGGCACCATGCGTCTGGGGCAGTACGCCTGCGACCTGTATCCCGACTCCACAGCCCACCGTGTCTACGCATCCGAAACGGTACATGAGCGCCACCGCCACCGCTACGAGGTGAACAACGTACTGCGCTACCGACTGCGCGAGAGCGGCATGCGGTTTACCGGCATTAACCCGGACCTGGATCTTGTGGAGATCATCGAGCTTCCTGAGAAGCGCTGGTTTGTAGGTGTGCAGTTTCACCCCGAGTACCGCACCACCGTTGGCGATCCGCACCCGCTCTTCCAGTCGTTTGTGCAGGCATGCCGTGCATACGCCGAAGAGCACGACTTGCTGAGCGACCCGCAGCCTCCCCAGCCGCACCAGGTCACTCCGCTTGCTTCTGCAGATATGTAGCGCCAGCGCGCAGCATACAAATATCGTCCACCCGTCTTATCTTATGTCTTATGGATGGATAGCTGATGGACGGGTGGGCGGATCGGGCAGGTCAACCTCCAGCATGAAGCTGGTTCCGCGCGAGCCGTCGTCGTTCGTCGCTGTTGCTGTGATCTCTGTAGACCCACCGCCCACAAAAGTGACCGTGAGCGTTGCTGCGCTTACGGCAGCGGTCGCTACGTCTTCGTCAGACGACGAGGCGTCGAAGCTGAGAGAGCGTCCTTCGGAGTCACGGAATACGGTGTTGAGGTCGACGGTGAGCGGCTCGTCATCGGCCTTCACGCGCTGGTCCTCAATCTCGTTATCGACAATAGGAGGGCGTTCGTTGGGACTTAGCCCATCGTCGCCACATGCGGGCAAGAAGAGGAGCGCCCCTACGATCATGAGGGGGAGCATCCAGGGGGCGAAAGGGGCGCGGAAGAGTGACGAAGTATGCATAGTAAGCACAGTTAGAGAGCGTTCGTATCCAAAAGACAGCAAAGAGGTCGGGGGGGTAGTGCACCAAGGTATCGTGCGATGATTATCACGCGGTGGTCATCGCACGATGGTCACCCGGCGAACGTCTGAATCCCCATTGCCAGTGATGCGCACAAAGTAGACCCCGCTGGCCAGCGTGCGTCCGTCGGCTTTGCCATCCCACACGGCCTGGTGCGTGCCAGCTGTCTTCGTGCCGCGCTCAAGCGTGGTGACGCGCTGCCCCAGCACGTTGTAGACGGAGATCTCTATATCCATCGACTCGGGGACCGCGTACTCCAGGGTGGTTTGCCCCTGAAACGGATTCGGGTAGTTCTGGCGCAGTGCGAGCTGTTCAGGTACCGTCTCGCCAGCGGCGTCGAGCGCACCGATTTCAGCACGCAGGGTCACGGCGCCGGTATCGCCGATGTCGACGGTTGCCGGTCCGGTGTTGAGCGCGTACTCGCGTCCGGTGTCGGCATGAGTGAGGCGCACGCCAGGTAGATCGGTGCTGGTCTCCCAGCCATGTCGTGCAGTTAGGTCAATAGAAGCGGTGGCGCCGGGGGTGCCGCGCAGCGTAAGGGTAAGCTGATGCTGGTCGGTGTCGGCCGGCACAACGCGGGATGCGTAGCGCGCATCGCTCTCCTCAATACGAAGCGCGCCCTGTTCAAAGTGGGTAGGCGGAGCAAGGTGCGACCGGATGCCTGTTGCGTTTGCATCGAACGTGAGGGTAAATCCGGAGAACGGTTCGCCTGCTACGGTTCCTGTGAGCGCGATAGCTCGGGCTTCAGCTTCGGATGCCTGCTCGGTGGCCGCAGCCCGCACAGCGGCTCCAGATGAGGCCTCGTCGACCGGCAGCGTGAGCGTGCCGAGATCGTCCTCATTGAGCACATAGTAGGCTTCGCCGTCGACGGATGCGCTGGCAAACGTGCTGGCCTCTTGCCAGGCTCCGTTCCACTGCCAGAGCGGCGCATCAATGTCGTTCGCCGACTGCACCGCATCCCAGTCCAGATCAGCAAGGAGCGGATTCGAGATAATATTCCATCCGTCCTGCAGTTCAATCGAGGGGTCGCCTGTAACGGCCGACTCAAGCGTGACCACGTCTCCGGTGAAGCTCCAGCCGTTCTGCGCGAGCATCCAGAAGCCGCGTCCGGGGCGGAAGGTGAAGGCCGCGCTCCCGTCGTACGCGTCGAGGAAGGCGTCTGCGCTGTTGGTGGTGCCGGTTTCGCGGAAGGCACGCCAGTCGGGGCCCTGCTCACCGGTTACCGTATCTGCAAGGTCAACGCTCACCTGCCCCGGAAGCCCAACCAGGCGATAGCTGGCGCTGCTGGTCGGGTCGTCGAAGGTGCGGTTTACGTCGATGGATGCGCTGGTGACCTCAGTCGCACTGGGGCTCACGTATACGACCATCCCATCATGATCGGACGAGCGCAGCGTGGTGCTCGGATCCGACAAGAAGGTGTTAGACGAAGGCGCATCGCTGTTCGCTCGAATGTACTGGCGTCCGGTAACGCCTGCAGTGAGCGTCTCGCTGGTCAGAATATGATCGAGCACCTGGGCCGCCCCCTCAAAGATGAATGAGTAGCGCTCTTCTGGCGGGAGTTCGGTTACCTGGTTGATCAGTGGCGGAGAGACGTCTACGTTGCCTTCAAGCTCCTGATCGCCCGGCGTTACCGTTCCGCTGATTTCGCCGACGACGTCAACGATGCCATCGGTAAACTCGAACGCGTTGAAGTCGCCCACAACCGAGAGCGCAATGCCTGGGTTCGCATCCTGCAGGTCTTGCACCATACGTGCAACCGACTCGCTCTGCGCCAGGCGCTTATTGCGCACAAACTGATCGCCACTATCAAGCCCGATCCGTGATCGGTTGTGCAGCACGAGCATGCTCACGGGAAAGAGGCCCTCGTCGGTCGTAATGTCGCCGTTGACGAGGAAGGGCAGGCGATCGTGCACGCGGCTGTTGTTGCCAAACGTCTCACCGGCCCCGAGCCCCTCCGTCGTTACGTTTTGCACGCTGGTGTGCACCAGTGCTCCTGTTGTGAAGCTGGAGGGGGTTTCAGCCGGTGTGTAGGCGTCATACGACACTCCACACTCATCTTCAATTTCGTCGGCGAGCTCTTCAAGTGTTTCCTGTCCGCCCACTTCCTGGACGCCGAGAATGGTAGGGGCCTGCATCAGATCGCAGATGTAGACGGCGTGCTTGGCCAGCCGGTCGTTGTATCCGCCTGGTGTTGAGCCGCCTCCGCTGGGACCGAAGAGGTCGAAGAGGTTCAGCGTGGCGATGCTGAACTCGTCGCCTTCAAGCGGACGAACACCTGAGACGGTGTCTTCAATGTCAAGGTCTTCGATAACGAGATCCGAAGGCCAGAGCACATGCTCGCCAAAGGAAAAGGTGAGCGGGCCTTGGGCTTCAAGGATCGTTGTGCCGCGTGGCACTTCTACGTCAAAGTTGCTTGGGAAATCACCCGGGCGTGTGGCGATCTCAAAAAGCTGCTGATTGCCGTCCCACACTGGCAACCCAGGCTGGCCGGGAAACGGAAGGCCGGGCTGCCGGAAGTTACGCTCCACATCGATCTCACCGCTCGCATCCACGTAAAAATTGCCAAAGCGGTCTGACCCGCTTGTCGAGATTGCGTTCTCTACGCGCACCAGCATGCTCTGGTAGCGGTACAGGTCGGGCACGATGCGGGGGGAGGGGTCGGGGGTGGTTGCGTCAAACGTAACGGGCTCTGGAATGGGCGCGCTACCGACTACATTAATGTTGGGATTGTCGGTAAGCTGCGTGGAGCCGTTGAAGTCAACCGCGGTGGCCGTGATGTCGACCAGGTCGCCGGGCGACACGCTGGGACTTCCGCTGGTGAAGACGAAGAGTCCACGTGAGGCCTGCTCGGCGCACTCGTCTTTGCGCTCGGTCATCTGCATGAAGAAGCCATTTTCGGCAAGCGCCGTTACCACGTTATTTCGGGTAGTCACCTCTTCGCCATCAATCGGTGTGGTGAAGCTGGTGCCTTGAATCTCACAGATGAGCGCGTCGGCCAGGTCGATCGGCTCGCTATCCCCCAGCACATCGCTCACGCGCACCGCCTCAAGCTGCAAGTTATCTTGAAAACGACCAACAATGCCCTGGAACGTAAATGGGTCTTGCGGCACTGGCTCGCCATCGAGCGCCGTGTCGCGATCTTGCTGCAGGCGCAGCGAGCCTGTATCGGTAGCGTCTTCGATGTCGTAAGTGGTGCTGGGCTGAAAGACGACATCGTTCGTATTGATCGTGAGGTCCTCTACCCGCACAAGCTGCGACTCCAGCAGTCCACCATCGTCAGCAATATTCGCGTTAAGCTCTTCAAGCGTAATGTTCTGCGGATCAGGGAGCGGGTTACCAGACGACAGGATGAGCAGGTCGTCTACGGGCGTGTCGAGCTGGCGCGCGTCGTTGAACGAATTGAGCGTGCTCGTAACACGGATGCTATCGCCGGGCGATACCGTGCCGCTAAAGTTGGCACCGCCGTCGAAGATTGTAAGCCCTCCGCTGTCGTCCTGGAAACGCACGTAGCGTCCGCGTGCGCGGGTCACGATGCCTTCCACAGTTACCTGCGTGCCGTCGGATTCGGCGCGGGCGTCGGCGATGGGGATGACGTTGGCATCGCCCGGATCGTCGAGGTTTTCATCGGTGATGAAGTCGCTCGCCAGCATCGGAATGAGCTGGATGTCACCGTTGAACTGGCCGATGACGCCTTCAAAGTCAAACGGTTCAGAGGGAATCAGCAGGTTGATCACTTCGGTTTCGCTCGGACGCTGTACCCGCAGGGTTAGCGATCCGGTGCCATCCTGGGCGGTGTAGCTGCTTGCTTCCTGAAAGCGTCCCGATTCATCAATCGTCACGCCATCGACCCGCACCAGGACGCTCTCGTAGTCGACTCCGTCGCTATCGAGCGTAGAGAGCGTCACGTTCTGCGGACTCGGCACCTCGGTTATCCCTTCAACCGAGTAGCTGTCCAGATCAGCGTCGTTGATCTGCAGCAGTTCGTTGAATGCCGAAATGGTGCCTTCAACGCGCAGGATAGTACCTGGAGCGATAGTGCCACCTTCAATGTCGTTCTGAAACGCATCCGCCAATGGACCCTCGTTCTGGCGCACCGTCATGCCACTGGCCCCAGTGGAGCCGGTGCCGTCTTGCAGGCGAACGAAGTCGCCAAAGGCACGCGTTACTACGCCTTGGATCGTGACGGTAGCTCCCTCGCCCTGCTCACGGGCTTCGTTGATCGTGTCGACGTCGCCCGGCGGCTGGTAGCCCTCGTCATCCCCGTCGTCGCCATCTCCATTGTCATCGTCTCCGCTGTCGTCGTCTCCGCCGTCGTCGTCGCCATTGCTCCCATCATCGTCATCGGGGGCATCCCCGAGCGGAAAGCCTTCGATGGTGATATTGTCGAAGCGGTTGTTGCCGCTGCCTGACGAGGCACCATCAACCGTGATGCGTATGACAAGGTCGGGATTGTCATTGGCCGCCTCGATATCAGATAAATCGGCGGCAAGAATCTCAAAAGAGGATCCGGTGTTGTTCCGCTCGGTGAACGTCGTCAGTTCGCTAAATGAGGTGCCTCCATCTGTACTGTACGAAATGACTTGCGTATCAAACCCCGTATCCGTGCCGCGGGTCGCGTAGACCATTTCGATCGCTTCGAAGCCCTCCGTCGAAACGGCGAGGTCGAAATGCTCCCCGTTTTCGCTCTGTCCTGTCGGCACGAAACTCGATCCAGCCGAGTCGCCCCCTTGCGCGTTATTTGTGGTACCCCCGAAGCTGTTTAGGCTTTCTGTGTCGAACGAGTACGTAATCTCGCCACTTCCCTGCGTAGCCGCTATCGGAGCGGGCCAGGGATTGCCGTTCTCCACCGGGTCATTGAAGTTCCAGTAGTGGAGCAGGTCCTGGGCAGCCGCCGGTGGGGCCAGCGTAGCAACCATGAAAAAAAATGCGGCGGTCCAGACCGCCGGGGCGTATCGAAGCGTCATAGTGAAACGGGTACAATAAGACGAAGCAACGGTGGGTAGTGCACGGTGAATAACAAGTCACAGTGTGCACAATATTTATTATATATTGATTACACTCCGTTTTGTTAAGCCCCCGTGCGCGTAATCTCAGCGAATCTGGAAGCGCTAACAGTATGATAATGGCGAAAGGCGCTCTATTCCTACCCTTTCGGAACCGAGGTATCGGGACATTTTTGGCGCTGCACTGTTTTCATCTTGTTATACGTGAACCATTAGTAACGCTCTCATTAAGAGCATTCGCCTATCGGTCTTTGTTGGCCCCCTTGTAATGCTATCGCCCTGTTCCATACCTCATGAAGTTCTACAGCACTCAGCTCGCCTATCTATTTGACGACAAGGAAGCCCGACGCAATCTTATTGCGCTCTCTAAGTACATCGCGTTTCTGATCGTCTCAATGATTCTGCTGTCGGTCGGCTTCCAGCTCATCATGTGGTATGTAGAAGGGCAAGACCATAGCTGGGTCTCTGCATTCTACTGGACCCTGGTTACGATGAGTACGCTTGGGTTTGGAGATATCACGTTTCACACCGATGTTGGCCGCCTATACAGCATGTTTGTAGTGGGGTCGGGCATCGTGCTGCTACTCATTGTGCTCCCGTTTGCATTTATCCGGTACTTCTATGCGCCCTGGCTGGAAGCTCAGATCCACGCACGCGCACCGCGCTTCGTGTCCAGCGATATGCAAGACCACGTTATTATCTGCAACCATGACCCGATCACCCCCGGACTTATCGACCGTCTGGAGACCGATGGTATCCCATATGTGCTTATTGAGACCGATGCCGATCAGGCGTCCGACTACTACCTGGATGGCATATCGGTCATTCTTGGCGACTTTGACAGCAAGGAGACCTTCGAGAATGCGCGCGCTCCCGAGGCCCGCATGATCCTTGCCAATCGAAGCGATGTCGAAAATACGAACATTGCGCTCACCGTCCGTGAGGTTGCTCCCGACACCCCGATCACCGCGATCGCCCACTCGCGCGATGCCGTAGACATCCTTGAACTGGTCGGATGCAGCGATGTCTTGTCGCTCAAGCACATGCTGGGCGAACAGCTCGCTAACCGCATTAATGCACGGCACTGCGAGGTGCACCCCATTGGCCGATACAAAGACCTGGTTTTGGCCGAACTTCCCGTTCAGAACACCCCCTTGGAGGGGCGCACGATCCGCGAAACCACCTTACGTGCAGATACAGGGGTAAGCATCATCGGCGTGTGGGAACGAGGCGCGCTCGAACCGGCACGACCGAACCATGAACTCACCGCCTCGAGCGTGCCCGTCGTTATCGGAATGCAAGATCAGATCGACGCACTCGACCAGCGCCTCAGCTCGTATGACATCAGCGACCACCCGGTGCTGGTTATCGGAGGTGGCACCGTGGGCGAATCAACAGCCCGGGCGCTTCTTGATCGGGGCATCGACGTAAACATCGTAGAGCGCGACCCCGCTCGGTGTAAGGCACTGCGCCGCCTCGATGTCAACGTATTTGAGGGCGATGCCTCCGACTACAGCCTGCTCGACGAAGCCGGCATCCAGAATGCCCCCTCGGTGCTCCTCACCACCCACGACGACGCTGTCAACATCTACCTGGCCTCGTACTGCCGCCGCCTGAACGAACGCCTCCGCATCGTAAGTCGCATCGTGCACCGGCGTAACATGGAGGCCATTCACCGGGCAGGGGCCGACTTTGTGCTTGGATACGCGATGCTCGGCATCGAATCGGTCTGGGCCGTGCTCATGGATAAAGAGCTGGTCGTGATGGGCGAAGGGCTCGACCTCTTTACCCGAGAGGTCCCGCCCTCCCTGCATCACAAAACCCTGGCCGAGAGCGACATCGGTGCCCAGACGGGGCTCACCGTTGTAGCCGTTCTCTGCCCGAATAAAGATGTTATTACGCAGGTAAACGCCGACACAGCGCTCGAACCCGGACGCGAACTGCTCATGGTGGGCACCGACGAGCAGTACCACGACTTCGTGGAACGGTACGGATAACTCTGCCCGGATACTCCTGCCCGCCTCTACCGCTTTCTGCCTGGTCTATTCTTCCCGCACGGCTCCCTCGTGCGTCTCGCCGTTCAGGGTAAACGAGTACGTTATCGTCGCCGTCTTGTCAACCATCTTAGAAACAGAACAATACGTTTCCAGGCTCAAGTCGATCGCACGGCGCACCTTGTCCGCCTGCGCCTCGCCGGTCAGGGTGTAGTGGATCTGCACGTCTGTGAACACGCGCGGCGGATCTTCGGCGCGCTCCGCATCCACCTGAACCGCAAAATCGTCAACGCGCTGCTTCTGCTTCTCCAGAATCATGAGGATGTCGATGCTGCTGCACCCACCAATAGCCATCGCGGTCATCTCCATCGGACTCACCCCCTCTTGCTCGCCCTTGGATGCAATTGTAAGCCGACTTCCTGTTGCATTTGTGCCTTCAAACTGGATAGCGTCGTTGATTCGTTGAAGCGATACGGTCATGTGTTCAGTGTGTCGTTATAAAACAGGATGGATAACAGAATGCACGCCCATTAACACGAAAACACCTCGCGCCGTTGCATGGTCTCCAGACTCTGAACGACCGCATGTCTCATCGAAGCCCGTATTTCGCTCGCATGTGCTCGATCATATTCTGACGCGCGCCCCAGAAGGGGCACCTCAGCTCACATTGCACACGCACCTTTCATGAATAAAAGATGAGACCAAAGGCATATAGGGCACATCCGCATCCAATGTAACGGAATACCAAGCTTTGAGCAGAAAACTCGGAACACCCTGCAGGTGATGTGGGGTTCGTGCGAACGAGGAGTTCTTCTCACAAACGGAGCGTACGCACGGATGCCTCACACGTCTGTGTACGCGCTCGCCTATATGGTTGACCTCTGGATGCTCGTTTCTGACTGGTTTATGGGACTTGGCGATTCGTACGGCGTCGACCCTATAATCTTCGGAAGCATTTACGTGGCTACGATTCCATTTTTCTGGGGATCAGTCGCCTGGATCGTTCGCAACGCACGCAAGGGTACGTCGGTAACTTTACCTGCGTTATCGGCCAGCTTCTTTATGGTGATGGCGTACGCTTACCTGTTCTGGGCAGGCGAGAATCTGCCGATCTGGCTTTACCTGCTTGTGAGCGCCTGCATCGTGTATGGCGGCATTGCCACCGTCCGAAAAGTGCGCTCTACGACACGCGCTTCCAAACGGTCTAACGCAATCTCTTCATCTCTTCCTGATGCTACCCGCTCTCAGAAAGAGGCCCGGCACGAGTCCGCCTCTACCCCTTCTGTTTCTGCACCTCGTCGCAAAACACCCGCGTACCGGCCGGCACAGGTCACTTCGTAGCCTCCGTTAGAACGCGTAGCTGGCTCCTGCGAGCACAAAACGTCTCGCCTCCGCTCATCTCTTTTGATCTGTTCTGCCCCCTCGGGTTGAACTGTAGCCATCAGCATCTTGCTACCCTGCCCGGTCGCTCCTGCGTGTTTGTTCTGATGCGCCTGTAGCCACGCGCTTGTAACAGTCTTCGGGGCGGCGGCACCCATCGGGTGGATGTAGCCGTGTAAGCTGCGTCTGACGAAATAAGGCTGCGCATACTTTACGCATTCCGCAATTAAACGGGTAATATGTGATGACGGACTTCTGGAGCGTGTTCGTAGATTGGTTTATGGGACTGGGGAGCGCCTACGGGGTAGATCCTGTCATTTTTGGAAGCATTTATCTGGGGGCTATCCCTTTCTTCTGGATGTCGGTAGCCTGGCTGGTTCGCAACCTGCGACACGGCGCCTCCACTGTGCCTCCAACGCTTGCCGCCTCTTTCTTTATGCTCTCTGCCTACATCTACCTCTTCTGGGCCGGCGAGAACTTGCCGCTCTGGGTCTACTTCTTCGCTGTCGCGCTGGTGGCATACGGCGCCGTCGCTACCGTAAATAAGGTTCGCGCTCAGACCGAGGACCCGCCTGCCGCTGGCGTCGACATTGACCCCGATGACGACTTCGATGTCGTGGTTATCGGCGGCGGCGCGGGCGGACTCACCGCTGCCGGGGTGGCCACGAACATCGGTGCCCAAACGCTGATGATCGAGAAGGCCAAGCTCGGCGGCGACTGCACCTGGTACGGATGTGTCCCCAGCAAAGCGCTCCTGAAAAGCGCCGAGGTCGCCCACACCGTTGCACAGGCAGATACATATGGCGTTGAGGTATCGGGCCGTGCTGTTAACTTTTCGCGTGTCATGGAGCGCTTAAGAACGCTCCGGCAGGAGGTGTACGAGGATGCAGACGCTCCCGAGATCTTTGAGGAGATGGGTATCGAAGTTGCCCATGGCACCGCACGCTTTGTAGACGACCATACTGTAGCGATCGACGACGGCGAAGAGACGCGACATGTGCGAGGCGACCGCATTGTGATCGCTACGGGTGGCCGTGCCCTCGTGCCGCCTATCGACGGACTCGAGGACGTTCCGTATCTCACCAACCACTCGCTCTTCAACCTCACCGATCAGCCCGACCATCTGGCCATCGTTGGCGCAGGACCCATCGGCATCGAGATGGCACAGGCCTTTGCTCGACTCGGCTCCGACGTTACCGTCATCGAGATGGGCAACCGCATCCTGCGTAATGACCATCCGGAGCTTACCGAGATGCTCAGAAAGCGACTGGAGGAAGAGGGTGTGCGCTTCCTGCTCGATGCACGGGCCGATCACGTATCACAGACCGACGACGGACGCATTCGCATCCAGGCCAAACAAGACGATACCAGCCACACCGTAGTAGCCGATGAGCTGCTTGTTGCTGCAGGCCGCCAGCCTAACGTTGAACACATCGGGCTTGATGCTGCAGGCGTTACCTACACGAAAAAAGGCATTCCGGTCAATGACTCCGGGCAGACCAACCGATCGCACATTCTGGCCGTGGGCGACGTTACCGGGCGCTATCAGTTCACCCACATGAGCGAGCACATGGCCAAGACCGCGATGACGAAGGCGCTCCTTAAGGTGCCCGCAAGCTTTGATACGGCGCACGTGCCGTGGGTCACATACACTGATCCGGAACTGGCTCACGTGGGAGCTACCGAGGCCGAGCTCGAATCCAGCGGCACCTCGTTCAAAACGTATCGCTTCCCCTATTCAAAGGTCGACCGGGCCATTACCGATGGCGATACACTGGGCGAAATTAAGGTCTACGCCAAAGAATGGAACGGCAAGATTCTGGGAGCCAGCGTGCTTGGCGCACGGGCAGGCGAACTCATCAGCGAGTTTGCGCTGGCGATGCGCAACGGTGTAACGCTGCGCGCCCTCTCCGACACTATACATCCGTACCCTTCGTATGGATTGGCGGCTCGCCGCGTAGCAGATCAATGGTACGCCCAGAAACAGTCCGCTCGCGTTACACGCTGGGTGAAGCGCGTTTTTGGATACAGCGGCCCTGAAATCGAGCCAGCGCCTGATCGCATTGTGTAGCTCCCCATGTGTAGCTCCCCATAAAAACCCAATACAGCGGGATAGAGCAACGCCACGCGACATTCAGGCAGCAGTTCACGTTCTCGGGCAGGGTGCTTTGAGCACGGCGCCTATCCATGCGAGGGATGCATACGCTACTGCTCATTAAGCCCCTAACCTCTGTATGGATGCGTCTACCATCACAGCCCCCGATCTCAAAAACCAGTTTGAAGCCGATCGGGTCTTACGCGGCACGCTCGCCCATCGCTTACCGTCTTCACGCTACCAGGATGCACGCAACGTGCTCCGCGACGAAGGCAGCCGCCAACAACAGCGTTACGCGTCACAATCTCATCATAAACAGCCCTACCATGAGAGGTCACATCCAAAGCCCTCTCCCGAAGACGCATGGGGGCAGCCTCAGCATGTAACCCCGGTTCCAGCCCACTGGGGGCCGAGCCGTCGTGCATTTACGAAGCAGGGCATCATCCACCGCTCGCAGGCGCGTCCCGATGCGGCCCATAGCCGACTCGTGCAGATGGCCCTGGTGCATCTGCTGGCTCCTGAAGCGCCTGGACTGGCTCCGCTTATTGCGACGACTGACGTAGCTGTGCATACCCTTATGCGTACGGGCTCAGCCGCCCACCTGGAACGGCTTGTTCCCCGCCTGACCAGCCGCGACCCTGATACGTCGGCTCTGTGCGATATCTGGGGTCGCAGCCATTCGCTCTCCGCTCCCGACACCTCAATGCGCGCTACACACAGTGAAGGAAAATGGCGCCTGCACGGCCGCACGTATGCCCGTGCATCCACCTACCCAGATGCTGCGCTGGTTCTGGCCCAAGACGAATCGGAGACCCGTCACCTATTCTTGCTGGATAAGCCCGCTGCAACCAGCGGTGTGCATATTCACGCGGCGGTGCCCTCAGCCATGCATCCTGCCGCCCCCTCCGCAACACTACGCCTTGACAACGTCTCCGCAGAACACCTGCAGTCCGACGTAGAACGCGTAGGGCCGGCTCCGTTTCTTCAGCATGTCTGGGATGCGGTGCTCTCCGTCAGCCACATGCGCCGCGTCCTCGCACTGGCCCGTGGCGCCGCTGAAACATGGCGCGTCCAGGATAAAGAGCTGGCCCATAGTGCACTCATTCAGGAGACGCTCGCCGACATGCAGGCGCGCTACGAATCTGCCTTCAACCTGACCTACCGCAGTGTTCGATTGCTCGATGCTACGGAGAACGGCGACGAATCCAGCACACCCTTACTTCAACCGATGGCCCTTCTCGCAAAGCATCATGCTATGATGCAGGGCGCTGAGGTTGCACGTGCAGCACTTCAGGTGTGGGGCCGGAGTGCCCGGCGCACCTCTAACGGGTTGCATGCTGCACTCGCCCCCGTGCACGACCGTGCCGTTGCGTATGGCACCACGCACGATCTGGCGCTCACCTTTCTTCACACACTGGAGCATCAACAGCAATTTCGGGAGCTCCGTAGCGACTTGAAAGAAACGCTCACTGGGTGCTCGGTGGAAACGCTCATCGGCCCGATGAAGGACGCGGTAATGGCGTTTAAAGATGCCAATGATTGGCTCAACAACGCCCGCGACGGCGGCGGCGAGACGTTGGAGGCAGGGGCGCATCGATTTGCCGTGACCGTAGGCCATGCCCTCTCGATTGCTTTCATGATTGAACAGGCCGATTGGTCGCTTCGCGAAGACCAGGATGGACGGCCCGCTGCTGCCGTGAAGCGCTTTTCGAATACGCATATCAATCACATCAGCAATCTCGACCCGCACGACGCCTACGTGCTCACCTGGGATTTCAACTGCCCAACGCTCTTTGAATGCCATTCGGGAGCTCAGCCCGGAGCCTCACAGGAGACCCTCAGCGCTGTTTTCGGCAGTTAGAGCCAGAGGTACTCGGTCCGTCACGCTCGTGTACGGACGTACTGACAGATAAACGCCCCGCCTTCACGAAGAAAGCGGGGCGTACCCATTCAACAGACAGAACGTATGCGAAGCTACAACGGGATACGGTAGCCGATCATGAAGCGGCTCACGCTGAAGGTATTGAGCGTACTGTACTCCGCAAATGCCGCTCCGCGTCCGAGCGGGTACTCTGCGCCGAAAAAGATGTTAGTGGCGAAACCGAGGCGTAGTGCCCGTGCACTCACCAGACCAACCCCGCCACCAACATATGGGGAGAGAGGCAAACCTGTCTGCTCCTGCGCGATGCCTTCAGCCAGCGTATACGCTACGTTGCCGATGACACCAACCGATGTGGTACTTGGGCTTGTCCCAATAGCCACTTCAGGCAAGAAACGGAAATTAGATGATGGCGAACGACGATAGTCGCCACGCAGCCCAACCTGATATTGCGTGGGTCCTTGCCCCGCCCGAAAGCCGGTCACCGGCACAATGTTGGTTAGCGGGCGCCCGAAGAACGAGCTGTAGAACGGGCGTCCTGGAATGGTTGGTTCGACATCAGTGCGCTCGGGGCGGCGGATATCTTCGCCTCGTTCGCGGCGGAGCTCGCGGCGCAGCTCATCGATCTCTGACTGAAGCGCAGCAACGCGCGAGTCGTCGGTACGCGTGTCGCGGCGCGTACGGTCTTCGTCGAGGAGCCGGCGCAGCGTGCGCTGTACGGTCTGCTCAACGTCTTCGTCGGTAAGCGGACGGTCGCGGTCTTCGACGCGCGCACCGAGCGCCTCACGTACAGCATCGCGGATGGCCTCCTCGTCCATGCGGCCCGCAATATCGGGACGGCGCTCTTCTTCGCGGTCTATGCGACGTATCTCAGGCTCGCCCTCTCCAAAGCGGATGTAAAGCGATCCCACTTCGGGCACAGGCACCGTTATGGTCTGGCCGGAAATATTCGAGCGGCGCTCTTCTGCCGGAGCGGGTTCTCCTTCCTGTAGCGCCCGTGCGCGCTCTTCAAGCTGATTGATGCGTGCTTCCAGGTCTTGCTGCTCTGGGGATGCCGACGCCTGTGCAGCCTCAATCGAGTCGAGGCGGGCCTCCAGGCGCTGCTGCTCGGTTAGGCGCTCCTGGGCTTGCCGTGCCGGACGCGTCCGGTCGCGCCCCCCAATTCCAAACGATACGCCCAGCGAATACATTAGGCTGCCATAGATTTCGGTATCGGCCGTCCCTGTGGGGTTCTGCGACTCCATAAAGACCGACCGCGCCGATCCTGTCAGCGAGAACGTATCCCCCAGCGGAATTTCGACGCCCAGCCCCGTCGTTGCAAAGAACCGATCGGCAGGAGCTGAAAGATTTTCTGGCAGATCGTCGCTGTAGTTGGAGAGGACATCAAAGTAGCCGCCTCCAATAACAATAAAAGGCGAGATAGACGATACTGTGCCTCGGCGCTGAGGCAACAGGCGCGCGCGGACCTCGCCACCGTACATCTGGGCCCGTTCGAAGCTACCAGCCACATCGTCAAACAGGTCATCTCCGACCGCTCCCCGTGCATAGAACCCGTGAAGGCTGAGCGTAGACCCTACTTCGAATCCTGCATTTACGCCACGCATGTTCTGGTCTTTGGGCATACCTAAGGCCTCATTCCACTCCATACGTGAAACAAACGGATCTACCGACCACCTGAGTCCACTGAGCCCGCGCTCAAACTGCTGCCGAAACGACTCATCGATAGCGGTTTCTTCGTCAAGGGGACGTCCGCCCAGAAAAAGAGCCACGCTGGCATTCAATGAGGGGTTGACGACACGCGACTCTCCGGTGAAGACGTTGTCGCCTGGCAGGAACGCTGTGCCGGGGTTGTTGCGATAGCCAAGGAGCTCGCCACCAAACGAAACACGATAGCGGCCTGCGAAAGCATATGTGATACCCGCTTCGGCGCTGGAATAGATCGTACGCGATGCATCAGCACCATCAGGAGTTACCTGAAAGACTCCTGTACCGAAACTGAGGAAGGGAATCACGCCATCGGTACGAAGGTTGGTACGGACGCGCGCGCCATATCGTAGCACCTCCACGTCTCGGTTTGGCGGAACCAGCGCGTCAAACTGGCTGAAGTCGGTCCGGAAATTAGGTCCGTAGAGTGCTTCTCCGCTGAGTTCGAGGTAGCGGCCCAGGTTGATACCGGCCTCTCCTCCAAAAAGCAGATCGCGCTGCAAGCCCGAGTTGTTTTCCCCTTGAAACCACTCGACTTTAGGAGACAGGGTGTACCCAATATTACGATCTGACGGCGGGGCTTGAACGGGCGCTTGCTCCACTGAAGTCGATCCGCACCTGATCTCCTCCGCTCACGCTGTATACCCCCGCAATGCGCGAGCGCCCATCTTCGAGCTGGTACACGAGATCCACACTCGCATTCCGTCCGAAAAACTCCATGCGTGGCGTATTCTCAGAAACGACAAGCACATCTTCGAGAAAATCCAGGTCTCGAACAGCTGTACCTGGAATCTCAAAGATGAACTCTTCAAAGACGTATGTCCCTTCAAAATCGCCTGGGTCTGGGCCGGGGTCGGTGCTTGAGTCGCATCCGAGAAGCCCCATGCTAATAATGATGAGGATTAAGCCCGGCAGCACGAAGAGCCGGTGCATGAAGGTCGGCATTTTGGTATACATGATGAAAAAGGGTACTTATGTAAAGAGCGCGGATAAAAGCAATGGTACGTATGCCGGGTTCCCTTTTTGAATCTGGTACGCTATTTCTCCTCGACCAGCAAATCAGTTCGTCCACCTGCTTTAGTTTACAAACGTTAACGCGCGTAAGCGTCAACACGCAACGAGCAAGTTTAATGGATAGGGCAGTAGCTATCATGCGCTACTATGTGCGATATGATATGACGCCTCTGCCGGTTTTTTGAGAAAAAACGCCTCGACGAGGGTGCGCACCTCTCACGCTGCAGTATCTAAAAGCCCTTCGCGAGTTGTGCGCCACTGCGTGAGCCACTTGCTTTTTAGATACTACCTACGTCGGATATCTTGTTGTATTACGTAATTTTGTTACCTGGGTTTTCTGTGCACACTGCTCCGCGTACACCACATAGTTAACGGCATGTACGGGCTTCCCTCTTATCGTTGCTGATTGCCTTATTACAGAATACGTGGTCCTGCCCCCCATTCCCTCACACTGTCCGGCACGCGCCTTCACGAAGGGGGGACGCGAGCGTCAGCGACTGACGAAGCGAAGCAGAATACATGTCGCGCGGCGACAAAGGGAAATGCTCGGCCCGAAAGGACAATAGAAAAGCTTGCACGCCGCGTTAGTTAAATACTGGTAACTGAAACAGTATAAGCGCTTTCTGTTACTCCTCGCTATGCTTTTCCCGACATTATTCGGTGCGGTTTGGGGAGACGCCAGGTTACTTTTGGATAACCGGCATGTCAGGATGACAACAGGATAGCGGGTAGCGTACTGATTATTAAACGACAAGACGAAGCGACATGCTCAGCACCTGTGTCTCTTTCGTTTCTCTCCTTATCTGCATTCAGGGGAATGCTGCACGCCACGCACACAACTGGTACTGCAATTATGGATATGTACCTTGCGCCTTCTGGAGCAGGTCGCGTATCCGTGCAAGCACCATATGGATTGCTACATGGTTTTTGCCGCCTCGTGGAATGATTACATCAGCTTTGCGCTTTGACGGCTCCACAAATTCCAGGTGCATGGGGCGCACCGTACTTTCGTATTGTGAGAGGACCTCTTTGATAGTGCGTCCTCGCTCTTCCAGGTCACGTCGTATGCGCCGCATGAGGCGCACATCGTCGGCAGTATCAACGTATATCTTGATATCCATACTGGATTCGAGACTTGGCTCGGCCAGCACCAGAATGCCCTCAACAATTACGACCGGGCGTGGCTTCACAGTGGTTGTCTCATCAACGCGACAGTGGCGTTTGAAGTCGTAGACGGGCTTCTCCACGACGTTTCCTTCCAGAAGCATATCCAGGTGAGCGCGCATGAGCTCGGTTTCAAGCGCATCAGGATGGTCAAAGTTGAAGGAACTGCGCTCTTCCGGGTCCAGATGGCTGAGGTCGCGATAGTATGCATCATGGTCAAGAATTGCAATGCGATCGGGGCCAATCGCTTTCACAATGCGTTTGAGCACCGTTGTCTTACCCGACCCCGAACCGCCGGCAATACCAATACAGACCGGACGTTGCATAGTTGACCTTGGCGCTGACTCACGGCAGATAGTGGTAGATGCGCACAACGGGTTTTTTGTCGTGCGTCTCGTGTTGTTAAAAAGCTACCGACGCATGTATACATGCCAGGTACGCGTTTCATCGTCATACTCAGACGCTCGCTTTGCAAGCGAGAATCCGTCAGGGTGGTCTTCCCACTCTTCCAGATCTTCAATTTCCTCCGCGGTCTCACGAACTACATAGTTCACGAATTGCCCCCGCTGGATATCCTCCTCTTCGGAAGGTACGGGTTCGTATGCGCCTCCTGTTTTTTCTTCAAAGTGCACGACCGCACGCGCCTCGTAGCTACGCGTATCTTCCCATGCATTCCGATGCGCTTCGGGGAGGAGGTCCCATACAAAACGCCCTTCGATGTAGTCATTAAGTACCGGGCTGATAGTTTCTCGCCAGTAATCAACCGGTTTTCCTAACTCCGGCACGTCGTCTGTTATGCCAAGCTGATAGTTAGGAATGAGGTCATCGGGCCGCAGCAGTCCAAACAACCCAGAGATGATAATTCCGTTCTCCAGCAGGCGCCGCTGTGCTCCCGTTGGCAGGTTCGCGAAGTCCATCGCGGCATACATAATTCCCGGGCTATACCGGTCAAGTGCAGACATGAGCGGCGCATCGTAGATTTCGGTGTTCACCCGAATGGCCTCGTCGAGCATTGCTCCTTCGAGACCGAAGATGTCGGCAAGGGTGTCAGTCTCATATTCGTTAATGACATTCTGGAGCGTGTCGATCAACGCCCGCCGCTCAGGATTGAGTGCATCGAAATAGTTGAACGTTCCCGATGTCCGGTAGTCGAACATATCCGGTGCAAACGGATTGCCACCGGGCTGTTTTTGATCGGAAGGAGCCAGCAGAACAGTAAGGTTGGGCATGTAGGGTTACAGCACGGGATAAAAAAGAGTGAACGCACACTGTACAAGACGCGGCACTGCACATAGGCATATAGCAGGTACTACGCATCCTGTGTCACATCAGAGAGGGATTGCAACGCCACACATGGCATATCTTTTCACCGTGTGTACCATACGCAGTACATGCTCTGTGCTCCGCAGAAAGAATTCGTACTGCGTGCTTTTAGCATGACTCAGCGTTGGCACAGCACTATAACGTGTAGCGGCACCAGGGCATACCATCAGCGCGTGATACAACGACGCATGCTCAGTTCAGCGCGTTGCTCTCATGAAGAGGAACGATCTTGTTGCTGTTTCTTGAGTTCATCCAAGAGTGAGTCAATGTCATTTCGAATGTTATTGGCACGCGCCTGGGCATCTGCAACGAGCGCGTCACGCGTTCGCCGAGCCTCACTGCTCCTACTGGAGGGTGAAGCAAGGCCTCGAACGTACGATCCCGTCTGGGATGCGAACTGGTCGAGCTGGTACGCGATACGACGGCGAGCATTTGGGCCGCGCTGGGGAGCAAATAGCATTCCCAGCCCAAAGCCAATGGCTCCGCTGATCAGTACGCTCCAAAACGGTATGCGGGTCGTTTTTTTGTCGGACATGACATCCTCGGGTACAGTCAGGATGAACACAAGAAAAAAGCGGTCTTGATTTACGGCTTTACCGCAGAGACTGCTTGCTTTCAGGCTCGCAGTTTGCCTCAACTCTACGATCTTAACTTCACAACTTTAACTTCGTGCAGGTATCAACGTGAAGTGTATCTGCTCCATTCATCAACCTGGTGCTACGAAGCCCAAATTGTACGGTATATGTACAAGTCATACCATATAGCGCGTGCGCTTCGGCAAACATTACAGCCACGGTGTATTGTACTCACTTCTCACGTTTCTTGCAAGCGTAAACAGCACGTTGCGCATGAGCACTTGGTTGAGATTCACGCGCCGACGGCTCCCACTTATCTCAAAACGCTTTATCTAATGCATGAGACCCATCTGAACAAGCAAATATTTAAACGCAGCGCAATGAATAACAAGTATCTGGGAACGATTCAGTATGCATGAAGTGACTATATCGTCATAACAAGACATATCGGAACGCACACGAAGCAGATGCTTTCCGGTAATTCTGTGCACTTTCCTGTTGTACGCTTGTTTTGCGGTGCGGACGGTGTTATCTACTGGAAACCCTTTCAGATGATATAGCACCGAGACGGGTGTATAATGCGGAGGACACCCACCCACGCAACTGAATCAACCAACGTGGTAAGCGCTTCGCAAGCAAAGCCTCTTCAACCCTTTGTAGCAGTGGCAATATGTTTGCGCGGTGTTTATGTACAGAAGGCATAGCATTACAAAAACTTACTTGTCCTCTCATAGTTTTTATCGTAAGGTATTTGTTTCATACAGCATGAGATGAGCTCTTGCTCGAGCACGTGACGTTCTTATGCGCTGCGATATTCTCATGCGCTGCGGTATCGCCTGTAAGGGTTCTACCTGTATGGCTGCCCTGTTGCTACTCGTACGACTCACCGCGCTAAAGAAGCGCCGTGAACCTCAAACCACCACGATGTACTCTATAATCTAATGTCGCTTCGCCCTCATGCATGATACGCCCTATGTCGTCCAACACACTGACGATTTCACTTATCTTGATGAGGGCCCCAAAGATGCATCGCATCCGCCCATTGTGCTGCTACACGGCATGCTGGGCGACCTTAGCAACTGGACACACACTATTGAGGACTTGGTCCACCAAGGATACCGCGTAATTACACCGGTTATGCCTGTGTATGACCTCCCCCTCCGTAAAACGAGTGTGCCCGGACTTGCGTCGTACATGCATGACTTCATACAGCATCTCGGTCTCGATCAGGCCATTCTGGTAGGCAACTCGCTTGGAGGACATATTGCGCTGCTGTATGCCCTCGACCACCCAGAACATGTTGCAGCTATGGTCCTCTCCGGATCCTCTGGCATATACGAAGCTCACCTCGGCACGTCGACGATGCGCCGTTACGACCGCGAGTTTATCCGAGAGCGTACCGAACTTACGTTTTACGACCCGGTCCATGCTACCGACGAACTCATCGATGAGATGCTGGAACTGGTTAGCGATCGCCCGCGCGCACTCCGCCTTATCAAGATTGCGCGCTCGGCAGATAAAGAGATCGTGACAGACCAGCTTGGCAAGTTGGATATGCCAACCCTTCTCGTATGGGGGAATAACGATGTGATTACTCCTCCTGATGTCGGAGAAGAGTTTCGTGATCGGATGCCCAATGCAGAGCTTCATTTCATCGACAAATGTGGCCATGCTCCAATGATTGAGCACCCCCAGACATTCAACGAAATTATGCTGGGATGGCTGAAACGTCTTACTGAGTCTCCCCCTGTCGCCTCTGCCCCCTGATTCTTCTTCAGTGGACGATACTCTGCACTCCACTCTACCGACAGACTGTGAGCTCTGTAAGCTCACCGGTGGTTGGAATCTCCTCGCCCGCTGTTACGCTGGTGCGTCATATTGTATACACCTTACCACAGGGTGTCGCATCCATCCTACACACCAGATTGCAGTTGTATCGGAGCAATAGAGCCGTGCAGGGATCTACGGGCTTTCTGGTATGCTCTGGCATGTGAGTTGTATCTCATGCAAGTACACCAAGGTGCATCACAGTTCCACCTCATAATTTAGGTACCCCGACCACGGAGGCCTCCGTTGCCGGACAAGCATGTACGGGTGAGCATGCTTGTCCGGTTTTGTTTTTGGTGCCCTGCACCTATCTTTGAAGTTAGAACCTGTTTTGATTTCTTAATTTGGGCTCCGAGCGGCTCCGCTGGGCTGCAAATTGCCCCCGATATACGGGTGTCAGTCGGGCTTGCGCCCTCGTGTCGGCCCGTAGCCCCGGCTACGAACCTCTATCGTGGTCCAATTTTCGCCGCGGTAGCGCTCGCTCTCACCGGCAAACCGAAACCCAAACAGCTTCTTAGAACATGGCTCTGTATCTGCCAAGACCACGATGGCATCCCAACGAAACACCGAGGGGAAAAGCGGGGTGCTATTACTCGACTTTCTTTGTTAACCAAACTAAATTGATCTGCATTTATGAGCGAAGATCTTACATGGAGCACACCGCCCGACCTCACGATTGACACGGAGGCGACTTACCGGGTCGAAATCGATACCTCCAAAGGCACGATCGTGCTCACGCTCTATCCTGAGCATGCGCCCATGACTGTGAACAACTTCGTGTTTTTAGCAGAGCAGGGTTTTTATGATGGTCTATCGTTTCATCGCGTGATCGATGGATTTATGATTCAAGGAGGAGACCCTGAAGGCACTGGACGTGGAGGGCCTGGCTACACGTTTGACGACGAGGTGCAGGATAATCCGCTCAAGCACGAACTCGGGGTTATTTCTATGGCGAATGCAGGCCCCGATACGAACGGCAGCCAATTTTTTATAACGCGGGCTGCCCAGAGCCACTTAGACGGCAAACATACGGTCTTCGGTATCGTCGAGGAGGGCCAAGATGTCGTCGACGCTATGGAAGAAGGCGACGCTATGAAAACAGTCTCCGTAGAGAAGGAAAAATGAGTGTTGCCCGCTACTTTAGCCCCAGTGCAGCTTTCGCCGTACTGATCGGCGTCTCTATGCTGTTTATCACAGCAATGCTGTTCACGGTCGATACCATGCTTGGATTTGCGTCCATCATGGTATTTGTCGGTTCGGCATTCGTGTATAGCGCGATGGAGTTGGCCGACCGCACTACCTCAAATAAAGCACTTATTACTGCACTTCGCGTCCGCGCCATTGGGCTGGTTCTTATCGGCCTCGGCACGTTCTTCGGTGCACTGATGTACCTTGTCTTTTAGGCAGCGTCTGTAACGTCTGAGATCTCTGCACGAGCAGCGGCAGATACCCTCCTCTACACTTCTCTATGCACCGCCTGAGAGCGCCTCATAGGCTGCGCGCTTACTTTTTAGGCACTACCCGAGCAGCTGCAGGAAAACTGTGGGGAAGTCATACAGAAACGCCACGCTCCCATATAGCTGGAAGCGTGGCGTTTTATCTGTGCGCAAGCGGAAGTATGCTACCTCCACATACGCAATCCACGACAGGCGAACGGTGCTCAATCGTTAGCCGGGCCCTGCGATGCTCCTTTGATCAGTAGCAAACGGGGGTCGTGGTGGGGCTGGAGGGCCCCGAAATCGAGGAGGAAACATCACAAGATTCCTCCTAATCCATCATCTTGCGAAGAAATGCGGGGGTATCAGTATCATCTTTGCGGATGCGTTCACTTCGGTCTTTCCGTTCATCCGCATCATCATCGGCACGCAGGCGTCGGATACGTGGGCTACTGTCACGCTGCCCGCCCGATTGATTTTTCTTCTGCTGGCTATTCTCGTCAGAAGAACCCGGCGCGTCATTGTCACTCCCCGGTGCGCTACGGCGCTCGTAGGCCGGCGTGTCAAGAGTGCGCAGGTTATCCTCTCCTTTGTAGCGATACGATGAGTCTTCGCCATCGAGTGGAACGGTACGACGCACGCCGCTCTGCGGGGCTTGTCCCTGAGCGTTCTGCTCCCCATGCCCGGGGTTATCCATCGTATTATCGTCCTGGCCAAACCCCGTAGCAATGACGGTGATGCGCATATCTTCGCCCATGTCGTCATCAATCACAGTGCCCAGAATGACTTCAACGTCTTCGCCTGCTTCGTTCTGAATGACACTGGTTGCCTTGGTCGTTTCGCGCAGCCCGAGTGAGGTGCTGGATGTGATGTTCACAAGCACATTGCTTGCGCCGGCAACCGTTAAGCCGTTGAGCAGCGGACTGCTAATTGCTTTGATGGCAGCCTTCTCTGCACGGTCGCTCCCTGAAGCCATGGCAGATCCCATCAGGGCCGTACCGCCGTCCTTCATTGTCGTCTTCACATCAGCAAAGTCCAGGTTGATCAGGCCGTGTACGGTGATCAGGTCACTGATCCCACGCGTGGCGTTGTAAAGGACCTCATCTGCTTTTGCGAAAGACTCGATCAGGCTTGTGTTGTCATCGACGATATCGAGGAGACGCTCGTTCGGGATGATGATAAGCGTATCGACGTTCTCGCGCAGCAGTTCAATCCCTTCTTCAGCTGTTTTCATCCGGCGCCCGCCCTCGCATGCAAATGGCTTTGTGACCACGGCAACCGTGAGTATATCCATGCTGCGGGCGATGGAGGCCACCACTGGGGCTCCCCCCGTTCCGGTACCGCCTCCCATGCCTGCTGTGATGAACACCATGTCGTATCCTTCGAGCGCCTGCTCGATCTCATGGCTGTTCTCCTCAACAGCTTCAGCGCCGATTGTAGGGCGCGCACCAGCACCGAGGCCTTTCGTTAACGTGCGACCTGCCTGCACCTTATGAGAGGCTTTATTTTCGGCAAGCGCCTGTGAGTCCGTGTTGATTGCGATAAACTCGACTCCACCGCGAATGCCTTTCTCAATCATGTTGTTGATGGCGTTTCCTCCGCCTCCCCCAACACCGACTACACAGATTTTTGCTTCTTCGTTGGCTGCGTCGTCAAACGAGAATCGTGATCCAAAATCATTATCCATGGGTCCCTCCAGGTTGGATACAAATACAAACGCAAGTGCCCCTCACGAAATGAGCAGTTTCGCAGAAACGGTGCACTCGTTGTTAGCCTATGACAGTGTGAGAAATATGTTCAACGCTTGCGTAAATGCGTAAATATCATTTCTTCCATCATTTCTTTCAACAGCGCATCTCCATACATCTTCTCTGTGTGCTGCGCAGAGCACGTGCTCTTATGGTGCTATTGATAAGTCGTTTTTGGTGTAGATGCTGTGCATCCGCTTTGATAGGTATAGCATTGAAGCACCGGTAAGACACGCGGGGCTGATAAAATATACCGCAGGAAACGTCGGTCCTTCAATTTCTTAGACCAGACGCCATAATGAGTATCGCAACGTGTTACGCTGCACTTTAATAGCCTATTTAATTTATTAATTTGAGCATCCCAGGGGTATTTCCTCCCTGCGACCGGGGCGCTGCAGGCGGCTTCAATGGGCTGCTCGCTCTCGCATACAAGCCAAAACCCAGACAGGCTCTTAGAGCCATGACTAAGAATTGGTGTAAATGCTACACCTATTGTAACGAGAAGAACGGTTGCTTCCAAATTATTGAGCGATGTCTATGCATGCCGAGCTGGTATGTTCACAACTTATTCAAAATATATTGTTGGGCTATCTTTACACATTTGGGGAATAGCGACGTGTGACTCGTTTGCTTACGTCCGTCAAAAGTCCCGTGCACCCTTTGCTGTTCTCAAGCATGGGCCCCGACGCCTTCTCCGGTGCGAATACAGGCTATCGGACCCTGCGACGTGTTTTTTAATCTTGGAGAAGTTACTTAGAGCTCGTCAAACCACGCTTTCATGCGGGCTGCCAAGCGATCCATCAGCGTCTGCCCTTCGGTCTTACCATTGGCACTGCTTCGCGCTTCCACGTCTTCGCTCAGCGTAGGGCCTCCGATGATTTCGGGCCGCATCCCGTAGAGCACCAGCCCTACACCCGTGGAAAACTTCGGGTCGGTCACCTCTTCAACGAGTCCCCCACCAAGTCCCATCGGGCGTCCGATGCGCGCTTCCATGCCCAGCACTTCAGCCGCCAGCTCGGCTGTACCAGGAATCAGCGACCCGCCGCCCGTGAGCACACATCCAACGCCCAGGTGCCGGCCGTAGCCGCTCCGCTTGATCTCGATCGCAGCAATTTCCAGCAGCTCTTCCATGCGGGGCTGAATGACCTGAGCCAGCGTATCACGCCCGATCGTCTTCTCGGGACGTCCCGCAATACCCGGAATCTCAATCTGCTCGCTCGGATCTGCAAAGTCGACGAGCGCAGTGCCAAACTGGCGCTTTAGCTGCTCGGCCTGGTCGCGCATTACGCTCACGCCTTTGCGAATATCGTCGGTGACTTTATTACCGGCAACAGCGATTACAGCCGTGTGGCGGATGGTGTTGTCTTCGAACACCGCAATATCGGTGGTACCGCCCCCAATGTCGATAAGTGCCACCCCCACCTCCTTCTCGTCTTCGTGGAGCACGGCAAACGAGGAAGCGAGAGGTTCGAGCACGATGTCTGCCACCTCAAATCCGGCTTTTTCGATACACCGGTAGATGTTCTTTGCTGCCGAAACCAGCCCGGTGATGATGTGGACGTTCGCCTGCAGGCGCACGCCGCTCATCCCAACGGGGTCGGCTACGCCGTCTTGCCCGTCTACGACGAACTCCTGCGGAATCACGTGCAGGATCTCACGGTCGGCTGGCATCGCTACCTGCATCGTGTCTTCGAGCAGCCGCTGCACGTCGTGCTCGGTAATCTCGCCGGAGCGAATAGTGACAACGCCATGGCTCTGGAAGCTTTGTACGTGGTCGCCTGCAATTCCCACAATTACATGGTGCACCTCCACGCCTGCCGCTCGCTCGGCCTCCTCAATGGCTTTGCGCACCGCGTTCACGGTACGATCGATATTGACTACGACGCCACGATTAAGCCCATCTGAGGCCGCCATGCCCATGCCTAAGATATTGACCTCGCCAAGCTCGTCTTCAGCGGCCACTACGGCGCACACTTTTGTTGTGCCAATATCGACCCCCACTACGATCTGTCCATCCATGGTATGTGTAAATGCGTGGTGCGAAAGAAACGTACATGTGTTGCGTTATTCGATGCCCTTACTGACCATAACTCGCTGGTCATGGCCGGGTGATCACTTGCCCCCGAAAGCGAAGGTCGATCGTGCGTACCGGATCTGCAGTCTGCTGGATCACATGCGTATGAAACGCTTCGAGGCGTCGAAGTTTTTCTGGATACCCTTGCTTTCCGAGCCGGACTGTCATCGCATGGCCTTGCGGATGCGTAACGTACAGCTGCACCGCATGATCGGGCCCTATCTCGATGCCGGAAATTATGTCGTAGGTCGTTCCAGATCCGGCAATGGCACGAAGCGCCTGCCGTAGTTCCGGTCGCGCAACAGGCTCATGCTGATGATACGAAATGGAGTCGTCGTACACCAGGGGTACGTCGAAGACACTATCGTTACGGAGCGGAAGAGCATATCCGTGTGCATCCAGATAGAACTGAGGGCGCCCCTCCGCGTCGACCCAGCGGCCCACCGGGGTGCGCTCGTCCAGCGCTACCGCTACATGGTTACGAAATGGATGCGTGCGCACCTGCGCATCGGCAATCCAGGGGTGGCGTGTTAGACGAGCCGTTGTGCGTTCGGGGTCAACCTCGCGTAGCGACATCCCGCTGCGCAGGTGGGCCAACGCCCGTACCGAATCCGCCGTCAGCACGGTCGCTCCTGATACCGACATAGACTGCATGGTGCCGCCGGCGTACCAGCGCCACCCCAGCACGACAATCACTGCGCATACGCACACGGCCACAACCAGCGAGGCAATGAACGACGGGCCGGAGCGAGACTCAATACGTAGCCAGTCTGGTAGGTTCATGACGACGCGTCGGTGGCTTCAGCTCCGGTAAACGCTTGCTCTTGATGGGTTGCCCCTCCACCGTTTGCCTCTTCCGACGCCCGTTCTTCGAGCGCCGTCACAAATTTGCGGCTGGCCCGCCAGATATCTCCTGCTCCGAGCATGAGCACTACGTCGCCCGGACGTGTCACCTCAAGAAGGCGCCCGGGAAGCTCGTCGAGCGCTGCCACCCACTGTACCGACTGGTGCCCAAAGTCACGGGCCCGCTCGGCCAGCGCGCGTCCACTCACGCCATCAATCGGTGCTTCGCGAGCTCCATACACGTCGGTGATGACGAGCAGGTCGGCGTTGAAAAACGAGCGCGCAAAGTCATCGAGCATGTCGCGGGTGCGCGAGTACAGGTGGGGCTGAAAAACGGCAACCAGACGGCGGTTGGGAAAGCCCTCGCTGGCCGCTTGCAGCGTACCGTTCAGTGCGGTAGGATGATGCGCGTAATCGTCGATGACTGTCACGCCTGCTGCCTCGCCAACTTTTTCGAAGCGCCGCTGCACCCCTGAAAAGCGTGCGAGCCCGTCTCGGATATCCGCAAACGGGATGTCAAGTTCGTATCCAATAGCCACTGCAGCCAAGGCGTTGCGGATGTTGTAACGCCCGGGTACCGACAAGCGAATCGTGCCCAACTCGTCGGTGCCATGCATCACCGTGAAGCGCGTCCCAAGTCCGTCATGCGCAACGCTTTCGGCACGAATCTGCGCTTGTCGCGTGGTGCCGTATGTGAGCACACGCCGCTCAATGCGTCCTACAATAGACTGCACGTTTGGGTCGTCGAGACAGACAATCGCGGCGCCGAAGAAGGGCACGCTGTTGGCGTACTGCACGAAAGCCTGCTTGATGTCGTCGAGGTCTTCGTAGATATCGAGGTGGTCTTCCTCGATGCTCGTAATGACAGCCAACGAGGGCGTAAGACGAAGAAACGTGCGGTCGTACTCATCGGCCTCAATCACGATAATATCGCCCTCTCCGGCGACGGCGTTCGACCCGAACACCGCGACCTTTCCACCCACGATGATGGTCGGGTCGAAGTCGCCTTCCGTGGTAACCAGGCCGACCATAGAGGTCGTGGTTGTTTTGCCATGCGTGCCGGCGATGCCCACGCCAAACTTCATGCGCATGAGCTCACCGAGCATCTCGGCGCGTGGGATGAGCGAGATGCGCCGCTCGTCGGCCGCCTGCGTTTCGGGATTCGCATCGGGGTCGATGGCCGACGAGTAGACCACCACGTCGGCATCGCCCACCTGCGTGGCGTCGTGTCCCTGGTAGATCGTGGCGCCCAGCGACACAAGGTGGTCGGTCACGTCACTGGTTTTCAGGTCTGACCCGCTTACCCGGTACCCCCGGTTTAGGAGCACCTCGGCGATGGAGCTCATGCCGATGCCGCCAATGCCAACCATGTGGACTTTTCGAATGCGTCCCAGAGCGGGCTGTCGTCGTCGCGATGTACTCATGAAGGGGCCGAGGTATGGGTGGAAGGGGACGATGCAAGGCGAAGTACGTCTTGCGCAATAGTGCGGGCCGCATGAGGCTGTGCCTGTGCTCGAGCAGCACGTGCCATCTCGGCTCGGGTGTCGGGGGTGTTCAGGAGCGCATGGAGTGCATCAAAGAGCCGATCGTGCAGGTCGGATTCGGCAAGCACTTTCGCGGCCCCGGCATCGCGCAGGCTCTTCGCATTCTTTGTCTGATGGTCGGCTACGACATTGGGCGACGGAACCAGGACCGAGGGCGTTCCCGTGGCCAGCAGTTCGCTGCACGTAAGGGCTCCGGCGCGGCAGAGTGCCAGGTCGGCCGCCGCATAAGCGTGGTCCATGCGGTCGATGTACTCCATCAGCCGCAGGCGCGGATGGGAGTCTACCTGCCGGTAGAGCGTTTCGTAGTAACGGCTCCCGGTCTGCCACCACAGATGCACGTTTGGAAACGCCTGTAGCAGATCCTGATGGTGCTGACGCACTGCCTCGTTGAGCGCTGCACTCCCCAGCGAGCCGCCCGTTACAAGCAAAACCGTTGCTTCATCATCAAGTTCATACTGGCGTCGCACAGCCGATGCATCGACTGACAGAAGCCGCTCGCGTACAGGGTTGCCGCTCTGGTGTGTACGTTGCTCAGGCAGCTGCTCTGCTGCTTCTGGGAAGGCCACATGGATCGATGCAGCCATCGAGCTTAGCAAGCGATTCGTGACGCCCACGTACGCATTCTGCTCTTGAATAACCAGGGGCACGCCCCGCATCCAGGCGGCCAGTCCAACGGGCCCCGCCACGTATCCCCCCGTACCCACGACCACGTCGGGCTGTATGGCACCGACGAGCCGCCAGCTTTGCACCACGCCGCGCACAAGTTTAACGGGAAATGCGAGATTATCCCATGTCCACGCACGCTGAAATCCGCTTACCGTAATGGGATGCAAGGCATAGCCTGCTTTAGGCACGGCACGCGCTTCGAGCCGGTGGCGCGTACCGGCAAACACGACCACGGCATCAGGATGCTCGTGCCGTATAGCATCGGCAATCGCGATAGCCGGGTAGACATGCCCACCGGTACCTCCTCCTGCCAGCAGAATGTGGGGCGGACGTGTACTCATGTGTTTTCTTTGGATGCGTTCGTCTGTCGCGATATGTTCAGTAAGATACCTGCCATGATTCCGTTGGCAATCATAGAGGTACCGCCGTACGACACAAACGGCATGGGCAGTCCGGTAACAGGAAGGAGGCCGCACGACACGCCAGCATGGATAAATCCGTAGAGCGCGATGAGTGTGGTAAACCCCGTTGCCAGGAACGCGCCCAGGGGGTCAGGTGCGTCACGGGCAATACGCAAGAAGCCTCGGAAGAGCAGCAAGCAAAACGCACCCAGCAGAGCCAGGGCACCGAGCAGCCCGTACTCCTCAGCAATGATGGCAAAGATAAAGTCGTTGTAGGGGGTGGGCAGAAAATCGCGCTGTACGCTTTTCCCTGGCCCCACTCCTGTAAGTCCGCCCATTGCAAAAGCGATGCGGGCCTGATCGGCCTGGTAGCCTTCGCCCTGCCGGTCGAGCACGTATTCCGCATCGGTAGATGCGAACATGTTGGTGCCAATGAAGGACTCGACACGCGCGGCCCGGTGAGGTTCTGCCAGAATCAGCCCCACTCCCAGAAGTAGCCCCAGCATGGCCAGCACACCGATCTGCATGGTACTGACGCGTGCAATAAAGCACATCACAATGACAGCCATGACCATTACGGCTGAGGTAGACAGATCTTCGAGTCCAACCAGCACGACCGTGATCCCCACCCATACCAGCACGGGCAAAAAGGAGCGGCTGAAGCTTTTGATGTATTCTTGCTTCTGGGTCAGCAGCACGCCAACATAGAGCACAAGCGCGACGCGCGCTATGTCCGACGGCTGGAACCCAAACCCGCCCAGGGTGAGCCAACGAGCCGGCCCTTCTGCAAATGCTCCCATAACCTTCACGGTGAAGAGCAGCCCGAGGGCTCCCAGCAGCCCGATGCGGCTGTAGCGTGCCAGGATGCGATAGTCGATCATGCTTACAACGAACATAGCGCTTAGTGCAAGCACGACGCGCGTGAGGTGCCTAACCAGGAAGAGCTCGGTGTTGCCACCAGAACGCATTTCGGCAAAGAACGTGATCGAGCTATACACAGCAACTACCCCAAACGCCGCCAGCACAAGCACCACCCAGGTGACGTACTTGTCGGCCGGCGGCAGGCTCTGGAATCGAGTAGCAAGGGCGCGGAAAATTTTTTTCACGACGGTGCGAGTGGATCGTTAAAGCGAGAGTGGGGCTGGCACAGACGTTTACGAACAGCGGCTTTGCCATGCAGAAGGTGCAACACGGCACGTTACAGGGCCTGAACCAGACGCCGGAAAACGTCGCCGCGTTCTTCGTAGTTGGCGTACATGTCGAACGAGGAACAGGCTGGGCTAAGCAGCACAGCGTCGCCAGGCTCAGCCAGGCGCTGCGCGTGCGCAACAGCATCACGCATCGACGTTGCGTGCACGCATGCCTCGGCCTGCGGACCAAGCTCACGCATGACGGTGTCAGCGCTTTCGCCCAGCGCGATTACGGTGCGCACACCGGCACGAACAAGGGGTTTGAGGGGCGCATAGTCATTTCCTTTGTCGCGCCCGCCAGCAATGAGTACGACCGGGCGCTGAAAACTTTCCAGGGCATACCATACGGCTTCCACGTTGGTGGCCTTTGAGTCGTTCACGTAGAGCACGCCTCGATGCGTGCGCACGGCCTCCAGGCGATGCGGTACGCCTTCAAAGGACTGCAGCGCACGTCGCGTGGTATCTATAGGTACTCCGAATGCAACAGCGACAAGCGTCGCAGCCATGGCGTTATAGCGGTTGTGACGACCTCGAAGTGCAATGTGTCTCGTTTCAAAGAGCGAGATATCTGTGGCGCCATCCTGGCGGAGCCAGAGCTGCCCATCGCTCACGTAGAGCCCCTGTTGGAGAGGGGCCTGCTGGCTAAATCCATACACGTTCGGGCGCGCTGCGGCGCTGTCTGGATGCGCCTGATGTACAGCAGCAGCTACGCGTTCGTCGTCAGCGTTGTAGATGACTGCATCACCGGCTTTCTGCTGCGCCATGATACGTGCCTTGCTTGCTGCGTAAGCGTCTACGTCGCCCCCGTAGCGATCAAGATGGTCGGGGGTAATGTTCAGGAGCACGCTCACGCGCGGCTGGAACGCGTCTACGTGATCAAGCTGGAAGCTCGACACTTCGAGCACCACAATGTCATTCGGGCGCGCCGCCGCGGCGTGGTCGCTGAACGGAATGCCGATGTTGCCGGCTACGATAACGCGTCGTTCAGTGTCGTCGCTGAGCGTGCTGCGTAGCACATGCCCTGTTAGCTCGGTCGTAGTCGTTTTGCCGTTGGTGCCGGTTATCGCCACGATCGGGGCGTCACAGAACCAGGATGCCATCTCGATCTCTGACACCACCTGTATGCCCCGCTCTTTGGCTTGCTGCACCAGTGGGGCCGTAGAAGGCACGCCCGGACTCAGCACCATAATGTTGGCATCGAGGGCCAGGTTGCTGTGTCCGTTGAACTCGTACGCTGCATCGTACTGCTGCAGCACGTCGAGCACCGCGTCGCTGGGCGGCCCCTGTTCTGTCAGAAAAAGCTGGGCGCCCGCATCCCCCAGGAGACGCACAGCAGCTTGCCCGCTACGAGCGCCGCCCACAATGGTGATGCGATTGCCGGCAATTGAGGAAGGAGCCATAGGTCGAAGCACGGGGCGAAAAAGCGATTACTCAGGGTCTGAAGATATAGGGGTAGGGGGCCGGTCTCTACAGCTTGTTTGGCTGAGGACTCGCGTTCGAGACGAGGCGCGGGTGCGTTGCAGGCAATCCGACAGGCAATCTGGTTAGCGGATGCGAAGCGTGAGCAGTGCAGCAATAACGGTAAGCGCTGTGATGATCCAGAATCGGGTCACGATTTTGGCTTCATGTGTGCCCTGTGTTTCGTAGTGGTGATGCAGCGGCGCCATCCGAAAGACGCGCTTTCCGGTGCCGGTCTTGCGGCGCGTATACTTGAAGTATCCGGTCTGAATGATTACGGATAGCGCTTCCGCAAAGTACACAATACCCAGCAGAGGAAGCAGCAGCTCTTTTCGCACCATAAGCGTAACGGCACCTACCGCCGCACCGAGGGCAAGCGCACCCGTATCCCCCATAAATACCGAAGCCGGGTAGCCGTTGTACCACAGGAACCCGAAGCATGCGGCCGCCATTGCGGCGCAGAACACCGTAAGCTCGCCCGTGCCGGGCAGGTGCATCACGTTTAGAAATGTGGCCAGGTTGACGTTTCCTGACACATACACCAGCGCCATGAGCCCGAGCGACACAAACGCCGTTACGCCCGCCGCGAGTCCGTCAAGTCCATCGGTAAGGTTTACGGCATTGGAAACGGCGCTCATGATAAACACGACCACCGGAATGTAGACCAGCCAGCCGAGATCAATGCTCGTTGTTACCCAGTCGCGGAAGAAGTAATAGTCGAGCGAATAGTCTTTTATGAAAGGGAGATACGTAAGACTGTTGTACTCGGCAAAGGCCGGTGTGAAGTATAGCACAGCGCCAACGACTACGCCGATACCGACCTGACCAAGTACCTTATACCGTGCGGGTAGTCCGTCTTTCTGTTTGAGCACCGTTTTGATGTAGTCATCGGCAAACCCTACGGCGCCCATCCAGGCGGTGGCGACCAGCGCCAGCCATACGTACGGCTGGCGCAGATCGCCCCAGAGCAGCACGCTACCCAGCAGAGCCAGTAAGATAATTAGACCACCCATGGTGGGCGTTCCCGCTTTATGGGCATGGTCTACTGTACCCGAAGCATCGCCGGTGCGAACGCGCTCGCCAAGCTGCTGTCGCTCAAGCCACACAATGATACGACGCCCTGCGAACAGCGCAATCACGAGCGCTGTGAGCGCAGCCAGCGAGGCACGTACAGTAATAAACTGAAAGACTTGAAAGCCCGGCGGATCGAGCGTGCGCTCAATTAGGCTCAGGAGTTCGTAGAGCATGCATTAAGGTGGCTAAGAACAGTCGGTGGGGTACGGTGTGAAGAGGGGCATAGTGTGCCAGGCCAGAAACAGAATTAATCGAATAGATCAGGCTGCCCGGAGGTGTGGTAGGCTTCAAAGTGACGTCGTGCCACAACCCGATCGTCGAAGGCATGGCGCTCATCGCCGATAATCTGATACGTTTCGTGCCCTTTGCCCGCAATGAGCACTACATCGTACGGAGATGTGCGACGCGCGGCTTCTTCGATCGCGGCGGCACGGTCGGGGATCCACCATGCATCAGCCGGACGGCTCATGCCCCGCCGAATATCGTTCAGAATAGCGTAGGGGTCTTCGGTGCGCGGGTTGTCGTTTGTCACGATCACACGGTCGGCCAGCGTCTCGGCCATGCCGCCCATAAGGCGACGTTTACCTGTGTCGCGGTCGCCCCCGCATCCGAACACGCACCACAGCGCACCGGTGTCTGGCACGAGAGGACGAAGCGTCTGCAGAATGGACTCCAGCGCGTGCGGGGTATGTGCATAATCAACAATGACGGTAGGTCCGGCCTCAAGATCGAGGCGCTCGAAGCGTCCGGGCACAGAAGGGGCTGATTCGAGCGCACGGCACGCTGCATCAGCGTCGGCGCCGCAGGCCCGCAGTGCACCATACGCAGCAGCCAGGTTGTACGCGTTGAAGCGTCCGGTTACCTGAAAGGTAGCGTCGTGGCCGTCCAACCGCATGGAGAGCCCTCGGGCTTGCGCGTCGACGCGGCGCATCGCAATATCGGCTTGCGGGTGCGTACCGTACGACCGAACCGTAGCTGCTGTGTCGGCCACCATAGCAGGCCCGGCGTCATCATCGCGGTTGTAGATCGCGGTTGCATCTGCGGAAAGGCCATCGAAGAGGCGCTTCTTCGTTGCCTGATAGGCCGCGGGGGTGCCGTGATAGTCGATGTGGTCGGTGCTTAGATTGGTAAAGAGCGCTACGTCGTATCCAATGGGCGTGGTGCGATACTGGTCGAGCGCGTGCGAGGAGACTTCCATGACGCAGGCCGTGCATCCGTCATCGACCATGCGGCGGAGCGTGCGTTGCAGTTCGATCGGGCCCGGTGTTGTGAGGGCTGCGTTAACAGCAAGCGTACGCGTTCGCACCTCTACTGTGCTAATTAGGCCTGGAGTTTCTCCAACATCCTGCAAGCCGTTGTACGTAAGATATGCCGTTGTTGTCTTGCCGTTGGTTCCGGTGATGCCGATCATGCTCAGCTCGCGCGCCGGGTCTTCGTAGTAAGCTGCAGCGCTATGCCCCAGCGCGATTCGCGCGTTGGACACCTGCACAAATCGGACACCAGGATACTGCGTGGACGGGCTCTCAGGGAGCCGCTCGGCGACTACGACGTGCGCGCCATGATTGATGGCCATCTCGATATAGGCGTGCCCGTCGGCAGCATTTCCGGGAATTGCCACGAAGCATGCTCCTTCGCGCACCTTCCGGCTGTCGTCGGCCACTTGCGCCAGTGAGCACGTGGCACCGGCGTCTACCTGGTCGCCATGCACGACATCGGTGACTACCCCGGCAGCGTAAAGCCGATCGAGGAGCGTATCAAAACGCACGGTGCGCGACGCCGGCGGGACGGTCGATCTGATGTCGGATTCCGAGAGTCCCATATTCGTTACTCGCTAATGAGCGTTACTGCTTCGGGGAGCGCGCCTCCGGGCTCGATAGACTGCCGTGCTACGACGCCTGTACCGCGCAGCGTAACGTCTACCCCCTGCGCCTCCAGCCAGTGGAGCGCCGTTCGCATACCGATACCCCGGAAGTCAGGCATCGTCGCAGGGTCGTCAACCGAAAGCGTAGCGGGTTGTACAGATTGCACGGATTGTACAGAGGGAGGCGTGGCGGTCGTATCTTCGGGAAGCGTGGCCGCCTGCATCAGGCGTGCGGAGGTCCCCGGAAGGGTCGTTAGCCAGCGGCGCATAATCCGGTTGAAGATGGGTGCAGCCACGTCTCCGCCATACATGCCCTGCTGGGGCGCCCCAATAAGAACAAGCAGCGTCACTTCAGGATCGTCGGCCGGAAAAGAGCCGACAAACGACGCTCGGGTCTGATTTCGGGTGTACTGTCCGCCCTGCGCAGCCAGGGCCGTTCCTGTCTTTCCAGCGATGGGAACGGTTTCGATACGAGCAGCGGTAGCGGTACCCTCTTCGACGACGTCTTGCAGCGCTTCGGTAAGCAGTGCTGCCGTTTCCGGTTCTACGACCCGCCGTATGGTGTCGGGCTCGGCCTCCCAGAGCGTGTTGCCCCTGTAATCACGCCGCTCGGCAACCACGTGCGGTTTTACCAGCACACCACCGTTGCTTAGTGCACTGTAAGCTGAAAGCAACTGAATAGGGGTTACCGCCACCTCATAGCCGATGCTCATAGACGTAGGCGTTGTTCGGCTCCACTCTGAAGGACGCCGTAATACACCGCTCACCTCTCCCGGAAGATCAATCCAGGTTGGCTGGCTAAACCCAAAGTTGCGGGCATACTGGTAGAGCGTACCTGGCTGAATGCGGCTGGCCACCTCGGCGGTGCCTACATTGCTCGACTTGGCCAGCACTTCTCGAAAGGGGATTGCACCGTACGCGCTGATGTCGCGCATGGTGTAGCCGGAGTAGACCGCCCACCCGTCGCCCGTATCAATCGTGTCTTGCAGCGTTACGTGGCCTTGCTCAAGCGCCGCTGCCGCCGTCACAAACTTAAAGGTCGAGCCGGGCTCGAAGCGATCTGTGATCGCGCGGTTGCGGCGCTGCGCATCCGAAAACGCAGAAGCCCGATTGGGATTGTAGGTGGGCACGTTTGCCATTGCCCGGATTGCTCCGGTGCGCGGATCCATCGCGATGGCAGTGCCCCACGCGGCGCCCTGCTCGCGCACCCCGCGCGCCAGTTCGTCTTCGAGTGCTACCTGCCACATCCGATCGATGGTAAGCACCAGGCTCTGGCCTTGCTGCGGAGCCACCTCGCGCCCGCCCACCAGTGCTTTGATCTGCCCGCGACGGTCGCGCTGCACCGCCCGCCGCCCGGGCGTCCCGGTCAGGTACTCGTTGTACTGCAGCTCTAAGCCCGCCAGTCCTTCGCCATCGCTCCCGATGTGCCCCAGAATGTGCGCAGCGCTGGTGCCATGGTTGTATGTACGGGCAAAGCGCGGCGTCATGATGAGTCCCGGCACGCTCCATTCCTCGATCACGCTGCGCTGCGACTCGTCGAGCCCGCGCCGCAAGAGAACGTACTGCGGACTTGTCCGCGAGCGCACCCGGTTACGATAGTATGTTGCAGATCGGTCTGTCACCGAGGCCAGCGCCTCGTAAAACCGTTCGGCCACCCCGGCGAATCCGTCTACCGTCGGGTCGAGCGCAATGTCGTAGGTCGCGGTGTTGATAGCGAGCGCGTTGCCTTGCCGGTCGAGAATGGCGCCACGCATGGCCGGAATGACCTGCTCAGAATGTGCTTGCTGCTCACCTCGGGCGCGCAATTCATCTCCCTCAATAAGGTGAATGAGTCCGATACGGGCAGCCACAAGCAGCGGAATGAGTCCCAGCAGGACCAGGACGATGTACATCCGTAATTGGATTGCGTCGCGGGCGTTCACGGCAGCTGCAGTGTAAGAAAGAGGAAAACGGTTTAGCGGTCTGAGAGCGCTTCGCGAGGAATGCTCGGCCCAAAGGCGACGGTCTCTTCAAGCCCGAGCGCACGGGCCCGTTCGTAGATAACGGACGGCCCCGTTTGCCGGGCGCGCTCGCCTTGCAGATAGTTGTACTGAATATGCAGCGACTGATTCTCGGCTTCGGCCTGCTGAACGTCGGCCAGAAGCTGCTGGGTCGCGTTCACATGCCACACGTACCCGGTAAACGACGCAGCGAGTAGGATAACGACAAGAGCAAACTTCCACGTGGGTACCTGCTCCAGGAACGCCTCACCAGACTTTGGGGCGTAGCGGCGTGCATTCGTGTGCTCAAGGTCGGTCCAGCTCGGCAATGCCGTGCCGTGCCGCCTCCATGCGCTCTTGGATGCACGTGGTGAAGACGTCCCATTCGTAGACCGCTGGCCGTGCGCCGCAGAGGCCCCTGACGTGCGTGCCGAGGAGCGGCGCGACGACGAGGCGGAGCTGGGCGCACGTGGAGGGCGCGAAAAAGCCATATCGGTTCGGGGTGTACGGTTTGTGCACAGTGCAGTTATTACGGCACAGGGGGGCCTGCCGCGTCTTCGGCACGCCGTTCGGCGATGCGTAGCCGTGCGCTCCGTGCACGCGGGTTCTTCTCCACTTCCGCCGCAGAGGCTGTCTGTGGCGACGCGTCGACGGGTGCAAACGGTGCAATGCGCGTGCCGTAGATATCACGCTGCACAGTGCCCTCAAAGTTACCGTCGCGCAGGAAGCGCTTTACGCGGCGGTCTTCCAGCGAATGATAGCTAAGCACCGCAATACGCCGTCCGGCAGGCAGTATATCAGGGCTGGTTTCGAGCACTGCTTCGAGCGCCTCCAGCTCGCCGTTCACCGCAATCCGCAGCCCTTGAAAGACGCGTGCCAACGTTTTTGTTACCACGTGCCCCGGCACCTCATTACGAATAACCTCGGCAAGCTCCCCCGTGGTGTTGAGCGGGCGGGCTTCGACGATTGCACGAGCTATGGGCCCTGCGTAGCGTTCTTCCCCGTAGCGCCCCAGCACCCGTGCCAGGTCGCCATGAGGCCATTCATTTACGATGGCATAAGCCGTAAGCCGACGCTCCGGATCCATACGCATGTCGAGCGGCCCGTCGGCCTGGAAGCTGAATCCGCGCTCGGGCTCATCAATCTGATGCGACGATACGCCCAGGTCGAGAAGCAGCCCGCTCACTGTGTCTATACCCGCCTCTCGAAGCAGCGTAGGCAGGTCGCGAAAGTTTCCGCGTATCAGATGCAGGCGCCCTGCTTCCACGTCCCCTGCGAGCCGGCTTTGTACGGCTCCGAGCGCTTCGGGGTCTTGATCAACAGCGATAACCTGCCCGTCCGGCGCAAGCGCATCAAGTAGGGCTTCGGTATGTCCGCCCCCACCAGCTGTAGCGTCTACGTAGGTGCCCGACGCATCTGTAATGAGGCTGTTGCATACTTCGAGCGCCATTACGGGCGCGTGGTACGCGGTTGCATAGGCTGAAGAGGGGGTGTCAGAACCGTTTGGAGACGCGTTGGCCATGGTAATAAGAAGGCGGTCGTTATAGCAGCGAAATGTGATGGGGGGCAGATGCCCATGCCCTACATGCCCATCACGCGTTCTGCCAGCGTTTCGTAGTTGCTGGGCTGCTGGGTAAGGTACGACTGGAAGCGTTCAGGATTCCAGATTTCAATGTGGTCGAATGCGCCAATGATGCGGGCGGTGTCTTGCAGGTTGCTGAAGTCAACAAGCGAGCTCGGTAGCCGAACGCGGCCCTGCGCATCGAGCGAAACGTCTTCGGCCCACATCATAATGATGCGTACGAAGTCGCGCGTGGCCCGGTTGTACATGTTGAGCGCGGCGATTTCGTCTTCAATCGCTTGCCAGCGCTTCGCAGGATAGAGCACAACGCACTGCTCAAATCCTCGCGTAATCGTGAATGGGGACTGCGCTGCGTCGCCGAGCACCTTGCGCATCTTTGCCGGAATGGCAACCCGTCCTTTGCTATCAATGGTATGCTCAGCCTGTCCCTTAAATACCATCAAATACCATCCAGATGAAACTCGTTAGGCGCGGCACAGCAGCATGCCCTGCTCTTGAAACGTATCCGCAAACCAGAGGAATGCGAACGCTTTCGGACCATATCGGACTATATGGGAAAGTCCCCCACTTTTCCCCACGTTTAATTAAAGTACTGAAAAAAGCGGTAATGTCAAGTCTGAAGTGCTGGGAGGGCGTTAATTTCATCCGGGCAGCACGTCCCCTTTCGTGTCTCCAGCCTTTATCGCTCTTGCCCTCGCAGTGAACCGAGTATACCCGCCTCCGTATCTCTGCCTGTGTTACTTACATGAGCATTGTTCACGTCAAATCCAGCTAACAGCACACACGCTATGTCTTCTGCCCGTTACATTATTGATCGCATCGAAGACGGCGAATGGGCCGTGCTCGAAATGCCGGATGGCACAATGCTCGATGTGCCCACCGCCTGGCTTCCCACCGATGTATCAGAAGGCGACGTCGTGCACGCCGACCTCGAGGCCGGAGCGCAATCGAGCACGGTCACCTTCACGCGCGATACCGACGCCACCGAACGCCGGCGCGACAACTTGCAAGCGCGTCGTAACAAGCTATCTTCTTCCAAACCGGACGGCCCCATCTCGCTATGATGCCCCGCTCTTTTTTCTTTTCTATCCTTCCTGCCGTGGCCCTTCTCGTCTTCGGGCTGGGCTGTGAGGCATCGGCACCCTCCGATGAAACGGCAGACGCATCTCCCGAGCCTGAAGTAACCAATGGCGATGCTGCGGCGCCTGGCGACGCCGCTTCTTCGGCAGCGCCGCTGCAGATCACTATGCTTGACGTGGGCCAGGGAGACGCGGTCTTGCTGCAGAGCCCCGAGGGTCAGACCATCCTCTATGATGGCGGCCCCCGGCGGGCTGATGTGTTGAGCCAGCTTCGTGCTCTTGAGATCGAGCAGATCGATATGATTATTGCTTCGCATCCGCATGAAGACCACATCGGCGGTCTGCCCGCTGTCATCGAAGCCTACCAGCCGCGCTTTATTATCGACAGCGGAATGGCTCATACCACACGCACCTACGAGCGCTATCTCGACGCCATTGAGGCGGCGGGCTCGCAGCTGCTGGATCCGGATCGCCAGACCATCGAGTTTGGCCCGGTGGACATTGAGATCGTTCCGCCTCCCAACGACGAGGATCTCGGACTCAACGACAACAGCGTGGGGCTGCTCCTGACGTATGGAACGTTCAAGGCTTCCTTTTATGGGGATGCTGAGCATGATCAGTTTGCGTGGCTTCTTGCCAACCACCCTGATCTATTTCCTGATGTACAGGTCCATAAGGCCAGTCACCACGCCAGCCGCAACGGCGATGTACGTGAAGCCATCGACCAGCTGCGTCCACAGGTCGTGCTGGCAGGCATTGGGGCCGACAACCGCTACGGGCACCCGCACGACGAGGCGATGCTGTTGTATGATAGCGTCGGGGCCGAGGTGTACCGCACCGACACCCACGGCACCATACGCATCAGCGCACGCCCTGACGGCACCTTCGACGTGGAGCCGACCGCCGACGTGGATGCGCTCATCGCCGCGCGGTGCATCAACATAAACGCCGCAGCGCCAGACGAGCTTGTCCGTATCACCAACGTAGGCCCGGCTACCGCTCAGGGCATTGCAGATGCGCGCCCCTTCTCTCGTCTTGACGATCTAACGCGTGTTGACGGACTGGCCGAGGCCTCTGTGCAGGCGATCAGAGACCAAGGACTCGCCTGCGCTGAGTAGATAGGCTGCCGAGGTCCTGTTTCATCATCACGTTGTTCGCCGCGTCTTTTACCATGTGACCGGACCGGACAGCATCTGTTTTTCAGCGTCTGGTTTCCCGTTTGTCGCACTTTTGCCCCCGAGCGTCCGTGCCGGCTCGCTCGGGGGCTCTTTATGTTCTGGCATGTACGGGCTGCACCATGCCCGAAGAGGTTGAGGTGTGGAGGAACGAGCAGTCCCCGAACCGGAAGCGCCAGAGCCGACTCGGCTGGGAGCGTTATTTTAGGATAGACTGCTCAGAGAGGCCCCCTGCAATATGCTGGAAGCGCTACCATTTCCTTTATAGAATATTTTTTTGTTTTGTACTTGACAAGCCAAAAATAATGGTGTACAATGCCCTTGTAACCAAAAATAATTAAGCAATCGGGCAAAAATGAGCCACACGCTTGACGAGATTGACGCGCAGATTCTTGCGCTGTTGCAGGAGGATGGTCGCATCCAGCGCAACGCAATCTCTGAAGAAGTCGGGCTGTCGGTGTCTGCAGTGAGCGAGCGGATGCGCAAGCTTGAGGCCCACGGCATCATTCAGGGTTATCACGCGGTGCTTGATGCCAAGCGTCTTCGGTTTGACATCACCGCGTTTATCCGTGTCGGGGTAGACGGCTCCGAGCACTATCCTCAGTTTGTGGATGCGGCTACAGCCATGACCGAGGTATTGGAAGTGCACTCTATCACCGGCGAAGGGTCGCATGTGCTTAAGATTCGTACTGAAAACACGACCTCGCTGGAGCGCTTTCTGTCACGTATTCAGGCCCTTCCGGGGGTATCAGGCACATCCACGAGTATCGTACTCAGCACCTTTAAGGAGACGCGTACCGTGCCGACACGCCCGATCGAAGTATTTGCCCCTACCGAGGAGGCATAACATGAGGCATAACGTCTTGCCTTTTCCCATTCGTTTTCTCACGACTACCTTACAGAAGCACAATGACCCAAGCAGACATCTTAACGCGTATCGAGGAGGAGAACGTTGACTTCCTGCGCTTGCAGTTCACAGACATCCTGGGCACGGTCAAGAACGTATCGATTCCGGCAGGCCAGGCTGAAAAAGCGTTCAGCGAAGGGATCTACTTTGACGGCTCCTCAATCGAGGGGTTTGTGCGCATTCAAGAGTCGGACATGCGCCTGGAGCCCGACCCCGATACGTTTGCGCTGTTGCCCTGGCGCAGCCAGCGCTCCGATGGTACGGTATCAGCACGGCTTATCTGCGACGTTATGAATACGTCTACGGGCGAGCCCTTTGCTGGAGACCCGCGGTTTGTGTTGCATCGCGCTATTGAGCGTGCCGAAGCCCACGGCTTCGAGATCAATGCAGGGCCGGAGCCGGAGTTTTTCATCTTTGAGCAAGATGAGGAAGGGCGCGCTACAACAAAGACACACGACGCAGGCGGCTACTTTGACCTGGGCCCGAAAGACATGGCCCAGGAGATCCGTGCCGAGATCATCTACATGCTGCAGGAGATGGGCTTTGAGGTCGAAGCCAGTCACCACGAGGTGGCTCGCGGACAGCATGAGATTGACTTTAAGTATGCCGATGCGCTGACCACCGCCGATAACATTGCGACGTTCCGCGCTGTGGTGCGTGCGGTAGCCGGACTGCATGGCACGCACGCCACGTTCATGCCGAAGCCCATTGCTGGCATCAACGGATCGGGAATGCACACGCACCTCTCGGTCTTCAAAGACGGCACGAACCTGTTCCATGACGACGACGATGAGTTCAACCTGAGCACGCAGGCCTATCAGTTCCTGGGCGGAATTCTGGAGCATGCCCCTGCGCTCACGGCCATCTGCAACCCAACCGTGAACTCGTACAAGCGCCTTGTGCCGGGCTACGAAGCGCCTATTTACATTGCATGGAGCGATGTGAACCGCTCAGCGCTGGTCCGCAAGCCGGCTGCGCGTGTTCCTGCAGCTTCACGCATCGAACTGCGTTCGCCCGATCCGTCGTGCAATCCTTACCTGGCGCTCGCCGTGATGATACACGCCGGCCTCGACGGCATCGAGCGGGAGATGGAGGCTCCTGGACCCGTACGCGAGAACATCTATGACTTTACGGAGGCCGACCGCGTTGAGCGCGGTATTGAAACGCTGCCCAGCACGCTGGGGCAGGCCGTTAATGCGCTGAAGGAAGACGACGTCATTCTTGAAGCGCTCGGCTCTCACGTGAGCGAGAAGTTTATCGAAGCGAAGACCGTAGAGTATACGGAGTACCTTGCTTCGGTATCAGGATGGGAGCTGGATCGGTATCTTGAAACGTTCTAACTGTCCTTGTTCTGCCGCATGGCAGACAGACAGGATTATTCGCATGCAGCCGGGTCCGCATGGAGCGGACTTGGCTGTACGCGTTTTACGGGTGTATTCTTGAAAAGGCCCGCTGCGAGATTCGTGATGCAGACTGTTCTACGTGCAACAGCACCAGACAGAAATCTTCTACAGATAGAGGCCAGGCCACGCTGCAAGCATCGGGACGCACGTATTCCGTGATGCGCATTGGTATAATGGCCACGCACCGCTTTCCCCTGTATTTTGTTTGTTGGCCTGCGTTTGGGCTTTGCGTTTTGCTTGTATAGCAGCACGCGGCCTGCACGTCATATAAAAATATAAAAACCCCCGCTCGGGCACAGGGCTCGGGCGAGGGTCGGGGGCAGTGGAGCTAAGCGGATTCGAACCGCTGACCTCTGCAGTGCGATTGCAGCGCTCTACCAACTGAGCTATAGCCCCATTGTGTATGTCTATTTCCGAAAAACGAGGAGAGCAGGTGCCGGTTCCACTGTCATGCGGATGCGCTGTGATCTTTCGCTAAACAGAGGCGACGACCAGACGCCGGTTTCCTCTTGCCGTGACCAGCTGTGATGAGCCCGCATTGGGACGCTATCACGGCGAGGGTCGCGCAAAGGCTTCTCTCGTCATGACCGCCGTAAGATCTTGCGCGCAGCGTGGAGCCACATCCACAGTATGCGTACGGCTGTGAAGCGGCGTACTTGTCACCTGATCCGCGGGAATCGTGTTCGCGACAAATAGCCGCTCAAGACCAGCCGTGCGAAGCCGTGTGGGGGCGCTGTCTAACAGAAGTCCGTGCGTGACAGCGGCCCATACAGACTGTGCACCGGCATCGTAGCAGGTTTGCACGGCCTGGGCCATGGTGCCACCGGTGCTGATCATGTCATCCACAACAAGCACCGTGCGACCGGTTACGTCTCCCATAAAAGCGTTTTGGGTGACGGTATCAGGACGGATACGCTGCTTGTGCACAAGGGCCAGTTCTACGGGGCCACGCTGTGGGGTAGCTAATGCCTGGGCCCATGCCTGGGCGCGCTTCCATGCGCCTGCATCTGGAGCGCAGACGGCGACCTTTGCGCCTTCAGGGAGCTGGTGATCTACCTGTTCGGCCATAACCGATACCGGGTTCATCGACCAGGTCGGTCCGCTAAACGCGTTATGAAGTGCAGCGGGCGTGTGTGCGTCAACGGTGAGCAGCGCGTCTAACCCGGCATATGTGAGGTGCCGGGCAATCGCTTTGAGCCCGAGCAAGTTTGTTGGAGTGGCCTTTGTATCGCTGCGCGTATACCCGAGATAGGGCACCAGTCCAATGCAGCGCGCTACTCCAGCTTCTTTGAGCTGATGAAGCCCGAACACAAGCTCCATGATGCGGTCGTGCACCGACTGGTCGTGGGTAGACACGAGCGACGTTACCAGTACCACCGTTTGGGGCAGAGGAGCAGGCCACTGCACATCGATCTCGTCGTCTGGAAAACGCGTGACGTCAGCCTGTATGCAGGGCCAGTCGCGGGCTGTAGCTACCTGACGTGCAAATGGCAGATCGGTTGGGAAGGCAGCGCATCCGACACGGGGGGTGGGCATAGCAGCCGGAATGGAAGTCGATACGTAGGAAGACGGGCTACAGTGAACGATACACATCGAGCCGGGCAAGTGCAACGCCTGGCCTGGAGATCAGCACGGCACCTGCACACGGAGTCTGTAGTCTGTTACACCGTTCGGTCTTCTGCACATTGTGGACAGTCGAGCCACTCCTCTGCTGGGATCGACGTAAGCGCCTGCGGACTGGCTCCCCGTTCAAACACCGGACGCAGTAGGATATCACCTTCGGCGTAGGTTGTGCCGCATGTATGGCACGCAGCCTCATGGTCGAGCTGGGTCGGCGTGTACCCGGAGATCACCCATCCGTCGTGGCCGGTGTGGGTAGCCAGGCTCTCGAGAGCCGCCCGTACCGTACGCGACTTATTCCCGCCATAATACGTTGCAGCCAGCTCATTTAGCAGTGTGACGGCTTCTTCGTCGAGCGTAAAGTTAAGTCGTTTCATATCTTGATTATGTACACACAGTAGGGATACATAGTGTGTACTGTTGATACGAGAAAAAGATCAATTGTGGGATTACGCCCCCTTCTCCCTGCGCTGTTTACGAATGCGAGGCGTCTGCAGCGTTTACTCTTCAGAGACCTACTGCCCCTTGTAGATTCGCTGCGCCAGCCGTTCGGGCAGTCCTGCTTCCTTGATTCGTTCGGCGGCTCCTTCTACATCGTAGGCAAATCGAAGGCAGCGATGGTACGGCTTTTCGGTATCGAACAGCACAATGCTTCCCTTAGGCGTGTGATCGCGCGGCTGCCCTACGCTTCCTACATTGATCAGGTACCGGTGGCCCGCTCGCACTTCAAACACCCCAAGTGTGTTTGCAATAACTGCTGGAACGTGGGTGTGCCCGGTAAAGCAGAATGGGGTGTCAAAATGGTCGAACTGCGCACGGATATCCCGGTAGGCGGAGAGGCGTTTCCATGCGCTTGGTGCATCAGGGGAGGCATGTACCAGTGTACAGTCACCGACAACCTCAAGCAGGGGCAGCTCTTTCAAAAACGAAAGCTGTGCTTCGGTTAGCACAGACCGTTGGTACGAGACTGCCGCCTGCGCGTTAGGTGGCAAGGTTTCGACCCCTTCGCCGGTTGCAACGGCTCGATCATGATTGCCTTGTACGACGATTTCGCAGTGTTTGCGTACAAGATCAATACAGGGGCCCGGGTCGGCATTATACCCCACGATGTCCCCCAAGCAGTATATCGCGTCGATCTCAGCCTGCTCCGCAACGCGAAGCGCTGCCTGAAGCGCTTGCAGGTTCGCATGAATGTCGGAGAGTACAGCCAGCCGCACAGTGCCATGTTTTATGGGATGCAGAACGAGAACAGTGCAACATAGGAAATGCTTTTGTTGTGTACAACTGGATCCAGAACAATTGGATTGTACTTGACGTGCGACCCACCTGATACGTACCGGGCTGACCTGTACGTCGACTGCTCGCATGCACCAATACGCCCCTACCTAATAGCTACGTTCTTCCGTGAGCACTCCCACATGTACCGTCGGTGTTGTACTGGGCGGGGTTGCCCCTGAGCATGAGGTATCGATCATATCGGCCCTTCAGGCTGCAGCGGCTCTCGACCGCAGTCGCTACCGCCCTATCCCGCTCTATATCGCGAAAGATGGAACTTGGTATACCGGAGACGCGCTGCTCGACGTAGAAACCTATCGCGACTTGGACAGGTTGCGCGCCCAAGCCACTCCGGTAGCCCTGCATCCTAACCGCCATGGCACCCTGCGCATCGTAGAGGTACCTGCCGCGTCGCGCTGGGAGCGCATGCGGCATACGCCACTGCGTGCAACAATTGACGTTATGCTCCTTGGCCTGCACGGCGGCCCCGGCGAGGATGGAAGCATTCAGGGGCTGTGCGAGGCGATGGGGGTACCGTATACCGGAAGCGGTGTGGTCGGGTCGGCAATTGGAATAGACAAGGTGCTCTCAAAAGAGCTCTGTCGTCTGCATGACATCCCAGTTGTTGACTTCGTAGCGCTCCGCGAAAGTGAATGGGCCCATCATGAAGACGAGCAGCTTGACCGCTGCATAGATATGCTGGGCCTCCCGCTCATCGTGAAGCCCGCACGCTGCGGCTCCTCAATCGGCATCGATCGTGCCGACACGCGGGCTGAGCTTGACGCCGCTATTGAAGACGCATTCCGATACGACAGTAAGGTAATTGTGGAGGAGGCTGTAACGGCGCTACGTGAGATTAACTGTTCGGTGCTTGGCACGCCGGCTGAAGCCGAAGCGAGCGTACTGGAAGAGCCCGTTCCGTCATCTGAAGAGGAGGTGCTCTCTTTTCAGGACAAGTACATGCGCGAAGACGATGCCGGCTCGTCAGGCGCGAAGGCACGAGGCCCTGAAGGGATGGCGTCGCTCGACCGGATCATACCTGCAGAGTTAGATAGCGGACGGACTACTGCTATACAGGAGCAGGCAGTACGCATTTTCCAGTTATTTGAATGCGCTGGGGTAGCCCGTATCGACTTTATGATGGACCGCAACACGGGTGCCGTGTACTTTAATGAGATCAACACCATTCCGGGATCGTTCTCGTTTTATCTGTGGGAGCCAAGTGGCGTGCCGTTTGACAGGCTCATGCATCGCATGATACAGGCTGCACAGCAGCGGTTTTCCGAAGCGTCGGGCCGCATCCGAACCTACGACGTAAACCTGCTTTCGGAGCGTAGCCTGTCGGGATTCAAAGGAAGCAAGTCGAATGGAAGCGGGTCGTAATCGCTATGTTCTGCTACCTCGGCGACGCTCCCACATCCACAGCGCAACGGGAACACCGATGCTGTAGAGGTCAACGCCATATGTCTGCATAAACCCAGCTACCGCCTCGGCTCCCGGCCACATCATAAGGGCTCCGCTCCATAAGGCAACGATCAGAAAAAACAGCGCGCAGTGTCCGACCCAGAAAAGAAACCAGTAGGGCTTTCGGGGAAAGGCTGCGACAAGGAAGAGGGCTGGCAGCAGAAAGGGGATACCAGCAGGTGCGGGAAGCCCGCGTTCCTGTCCGCTCGGCAGTGTGAGACGTGCCGGTCCGGCGCTCGCCTGCACATCGTTTTCGTGCTCGGCACTCCATTGGAGCACGGGAACAGCCACTTGGTTCAGTACAACCGTTCGTGCAGGACGCCAGGCGGTCCAGTACCCGACAAAGAGCAGCACGATCAGCAAACTCCGCACGGCAATAGCCTGCGCGGTTCCGATGAGAGAAGTGCGGTCCATAAGAGCCTACGACGAGAGCGCGGGGGCTTGAGCAGAAGGGGTGGAAGTATCTTGCTGCTCAGGGGTCGATGCATCGTTCTCGTTCAGATGCGCCCAGGCCATCCACAGTCCAAATACCACAACGTAGAAGAAGGTTATGCCAATCAGGGGTAGAAAAAACCATGTCGCCGCAGGCGGCTTGGAAGGGAGATGGACCAACACCTTCCCACACAAGCAGCCCTTGGCGACATGGA
>NZ_JARWGJ010000032.1:0-3073 GCF_040409695.1 Longimonas sp. | reverse complement strand
TGGATCCGGGCGTACTCAAGCACGGTGAACACCTCGCCTTCCAGGCCATCGGTTTCGACCGTAATGCTGGATTGCAGGTTGGATGTGTCCACCGGCGCTTCTTCACGCGCGACATCTTGCACCTTGCGCGCGGTCGCCTCCACAGCAAAGCCAAGGCGCTTTTCCGCCTCATCGGGGTAGGCGCGCAGCTTCCTCTCTAAACTTGATGTGTCCAACTCCAGCGTGGCCATATCAGTCGTCGTAGGTGAGCACAAGGCTGTCGTCAAGGCGGCGCTTTTCGGCTACGGTGGCGGCCTGCGTGCTATCATCTGCCCATGTGATCGTAACGGCCTGGCCGGCGTCGATGCCAGGCACGCGGCGCGGCAAAAACGCCTCTGCATCTCCGACGCGGAACGTCTGCCCGCCTCGGTCGACACGCTCCACAGCGCCCTCTTGCACGTCCGCAGCGCCGTCGTAGACGGTGGTGTCGAGCGCTGTCTGGGCAAGCGTGATCTCGTACTGGCCTGGGTCTTCAAACACGAATGTTGCCTCATCGCCTTCCACATCGGGAAGGCCATCGGTCGAAAACGTGGTGAGAAGCTCGCTCTCATCAACGACCTGCGTCGTGACCGCCTGGTCTTGCTCGGTAGTCGTCGCGACATACGACAACTCACCCTCGCGCCCCAGTCCGTCAGTTGTGGGCGGCGTTTCAACAGTGATCTTTTGCGCGTAGGAAAGCATCAGATGTACGTAGTTTTGGGGCGTAGGTCGTAGGGCTGCAAGTAGCTTCCGAAACCGCTGCGCAGGTCTGTGCGCTTGCCAAAGTACGACACCGACCGCGCACCGCGGCTCTGAGACTGCACCGCCTGATCATCGCGCGCACCGCCCGGCTCGTATTGCTGCGCAAGATGTTCCACGTGCTCGGCGATCTCAGCGCGCATGGCATCCAAAAACTTGACCTGCTCGGGATCGGTTTCGTCGATGTCATCTGCATCTTCCTTATACCACTGCAGCATCACGGCAACGCGACGCTGCGGGTCAAGCAGGTGCTGCACGCTGCGGCGGAGCACAGTATCAAGCAGCCCAGAGATGCGGTACAGCATATCCTTGCGCTTCCGCGTGTAGTGACTGATGACCTCCCGCTCTGCTTTCGCACGCAAAAAGTCAAGATCCGCACGGCCAATGATCGCGGGCGGTAGGTAGTCGGCGGCAGCGGTAGGGGTCAGGTATTCAGCCATCGGCATTCAGTCGCTCTGCGGTAGCGTGTGCTTCGTCTTCGTCGCGTGTCGATGCGCCCTCTACGTGCTCGCCGGTCTCCCGGTCAAGGATGCGATACCACCCGCGCCCTCCAGGATCTACCACGTAGCGCTCGCCACGGTATGGCTCCTCGTCGGTGGCCTCTTCGGTACTGAGCGGCTCGACAGGCACACCGGCGTGCTCATACGCCTCACGCACGCGGTCCATGTCTGTCACCACCAGGCCAGCCAGCCGGTCAGGCTTCTTAAAATAGCGACCGTTACGCCACCGCACGCGGTCGTAGCGTGCGGCGGCCTGGCGATGCGTGTCGGTGACGGCCGGGCCGTCAATGTAGACGTAGGCAATAGCCATATCTTACTGGGTGCGGATGAGGAAGCCAGCGGTAGACTTGAGGTCGGCCATCACGCTGGCCCAATTCGCACCGGTGCCAAGCGCTGCGTTGTCGGGATTGGCCGCACTATCAGTGTAGCTGTATCCCTTGACGCCGACATTGTAGTCGTGCTCACCTTGCACCCGGTACTCAATATTTTCTTGCCCGGTATGCATCTCATCCACAACAGACGGCTCCCCGTCCTGGATAATCTGGAGCGCATTCGTGGTGAGGCCAATGGTTCGGTAAATGTCCTCGCCACCGGGCCCCGCGCCAACGTCGACCAGATCCGGGCTGTCAGTTACGATGGCAGGCAGGCCGAGCGTGCCCACCGTTCCTTCGTAGATGGTGGCCCCCCCGATGCGGTCGGTGATGTTTTGCACCTGCTCGCCCATCAGGTCAAAAAACGGCTTGCTGTGGAAGACAAGCCCAACGACATTTGTGGAGCTGTCGCCAAAGGTAGCCAAGCCGTTTACAAGGGTGGCGTTTTCAATGGTGCCTGCTTCGGCGTCAAGCACAATGTCGGTTTCGCCCTCCATTGCAGTCACACCGCACAAGATGGCAGTGTTGAGGTACTCAACCATCATGGCTTTAGCCACCTGCTCACCAAGCGCAAGCGAAAACTCCCCCTCGGTAAGGCCAATGCGCTTCAGCGCGCTCATGGCCTTAGCCACGAAGTACCTGCGCGCCAGCTTGGGGCGTACCATCTCGTCCGATGTCATGTCCTCGGGCGTGATGCCAGCAGTGGAGCCGATATCGCGGCGGTTGATGAGGTCTTCACCAATCGACTGAAAGAAAGCCTCTTTCTGAAAGTTGCCGACCGTAGGGTCAGTCTCCAGGACGATCGCGTTTGCGCTGGCAGCGTTGAAGACCTCGGTGTTCTGGACCAGCGTTTCGTTGAGCTGGCCGTAGAACTCGTCTTCATAGATCGTGAATGTATTTTGCGTACGGGGCATAATGCCGTGGTGTGTCTAATGGAAAATCATTCGTCAGGCAGTTGGGACCACGCTTCGTTCGGATCTTTGCCCGCGTCTCGGGCTTCGGCATAGAACTGCGCCTTCTCGCTGCGGCTGTACTCTGACTTCGGCTTACTGCCAACGCCAGTGGGCGCATTGCCTTTGTAGCCGCTGCCGCTTGCGTTTCGCTTACTTGCGCGGAGCGGCTCCGGCACTTCCGAAAGCAGGTCGTCAGCCATGAGCTTCGCAGCGTCTTGTGAGTCGGAAGCAGCGTACGGCGCTTGCCCATCTGGGCGCAGGTACCGGATGCCGTCATCACTCACGTCGACGCGCTGCTGTGCCTCAGATGCCAGCTTTTCAGCTACCCAAGGATCGGCCACCTCATCAGCGAGGTGGTCTTTCACGCGCTGCAGCGCCTCATTGCGGCGCGCCTGCGTGTATCGCTCCTTGTAGGTCTGCGCCTGCTCCTTGAGGGGCTTAAGCTCTCGCTCTTCCCACTGCTGGCGTAGGC
>NZ_JARWGJ010000031.1:0-3131 GCF_040409695.1 Longimonas sp. | reverse complement strand
CGTTCAGCATGACTGGAAACGGGAGTTGGCGCTTTGAGCCAGGCACCCTGCCCCCATCCCCGTCATCCTGACGCCGCAGGCGGAAGGATCTCAACGCCACCACGACACGCTTGGCACGCTCCACACACGCGAAGCGCCTCCTTGCCCACTTGGCGGCAGGGCGCCCCGAACGTACGGCACCGAGATGCTTCACTGCGTTCAGCATGACTGGAGAGGAGACTTGTGCCTTCGTTTGTTAGACTGATCAGCTTGCGTAAATGCATGCCTCGCGGTATGTTGGTTCGCATCTCATGAAGACAGAACCGCCTAACATGTCGGCCATCACTTTATCATGCGAGCCTACTACGTTTACATTCTGGCAAGCCGGTCGCGAGTGATTTATACCGGCATGACAAATAACCTGGAGCTTCGACTTCGTCAGCATCGAAGAAAACAGATTCCAGGGTTTACCCGGCGGTACAACGTCACGCGTCTGGTGCATTACGAAACCTACGACCGTGCAGCAGACGCTATTGCGCGCGAAAAGGAGATCAAAGGATGGCGGCGCGCAAAGAAGGTTGCGTTGATTGAAGCAGGCAATCCAACATGGACTGATTGGGGTGACGAGCTGTTAGGAATGTAATCCTATCAAGTCGGCACCTGCTCTACACCCCGTCATCCTGACGCCGCAGGCGGAAGGATCTCAACGCCACCATGACAGGCCTGGCACGCTGCGTACACATGGAGCGGGCTTTCTTCTTGTCCACGGGTCGGCAGGGCATTCCGGCGGTGTGGTGCTGAGATGCTTCACGGCATTCAGCATGACTGGGATGGGGGGAACGTGCATAAAATAAACTGGTTTTTTTGAAGCGTAGAATCTAATCTCCAACATCAGATTTTGAACAGAGCGGTGGCCACTATGAAAGTAATTGATCTTGATGACCACCGAGATAGCGATGCCCCTGTACTGTCTGGACGTCCACGCGGGAAAGCGGTGCGTGAATCGACGTGTTTGGATGTGATCGACGACCAAGAGGACAACATCGTAATTCGTATTCCCCAAGACGTCTATTTAGTTGCGTCGTCGTTCTTTCTCGGGATGCTCGGTCCCTCCATTCGCAAGCTTGGCGAGGAAGAATTCCGTAAGCGGTTTAGCTTTGAGGGTACGGTTAATAAGGCCGTTCTCAACGATGTAATTCGTGAAGCGCGGCGTCGCGAAAGTCCGCTGAGTGCTGCATGACCGCTTCGACCTGTTTGTCGACGTTCAACACTGCTTTTTGCATGCACGTTCATATCAGTCTTTAGTTACGCTTGCAATCCACAATGAACCATCTCCGATCTGATCAAATGGACAAAGAAGCGACCACGTCGTACCGCTGGAATCCGATTCAAGACTTTCAAACGGCGCCGAATGAACTGGCAGATACGCAACTGAGGTCGCTGTCTGAAGTATGGGAAGAGCAGCGCGACGAGTTGGAAGAGATAGATGCCGTCAAACAGTTCAATGAGCGGCTGCGTCGCCAGTGGGCGATTGAAACGGGCATTATCGAACGGCTTTACACGCTCGATCAGGGCACAACTCAATTGCTTATTGAACGAGGTGTTGATGCAGCGCTTATCGGGCACAATGCTACAAATAAAGACCCACAAAAGGTGGCACGCCTTATCCAAGATCAGCACCGTGCCGTAGAAGGTCTTTTTTCATTCGTGGCAAACGAGCGACCGCTCTCCAATTCATATATCAAAGAACTCCACGCTGAGCTTACGCGCAATCAGGATACGACAGAAGCCGTTGATCCCCGTGGTAATCTTGTAGAGGTGCGGCTTCTCAAAGGCGAGTACAAGCAGCGCCCTAACAATCCACAGCGCCCCGATGGTTACATTCATGAGTACTGTCCTCCCGAGCACGTTGATGCCGAAATGGATCGGCTTATCACGCTCCATAGGGAGCATATGGAAAGTGGGGTTCCGCCCGAGGTGGAAGCAGCCTGGCTCCATCACCGATTTACGCAGATACACCCGTTTCAGGATGGAAACGGACGTGTAGCTCGCTCACTTGCCACGCTCATTTTTCTAAAGGCGGGGTGGTTACCACTCGTTATTACAAACGAGATACGAAGCGATTATATCGAAGCCCTTGAAGCAGCAGATCATAGCGATTTACAGCCGCTTGTTCGCCTGTTCAGCAATGTAGAGCGGAAGGCTTTGACTAAGGCGTTGGGCATCATTGGAGATGTCCAAAGCACAGAGCGAAGCATCAGCAGTGTCATCGGATCCATTCAGGATACGTTCAAGAAGCGGAAAGACGAGCTCACCCAAGAGCGTAGAAGAGCAAAAGAATATGCAGGGCGCTTGCGACAGGATGCAAAAGCAAAGCTCGATTCGCTTTCTGAACAACTTGAAGAGGAGCTTCGCACGTTTGTGCCTTCTGAGACCAACTTCGAATCTTTTGCCTTCGAGGGATCTGACGGATCAGAACGACAGCATTGGTATCGCTATCAGGTTGTGGAAGTAGCTAAAGAGTTAGACTATTATGCAAACTTGGGAAGCCACCACGATTGGGCGTGCCTCGGTATTGAGTTGGATGGCCGCTCTGAAATTTTAATCTCGATCCATGGCATTGGGGATGAGTTTCGTGGTCTTCTGGTTGCTACCGCATGCTTCTATCGTAAAGATGATAACCAGGAAAATGCGGGGGCTCCCATCACAGACTTTGAACCGCTTGTTGATGACACCTTCTCGTTCAATTACCGCGAGACACTACCGGAAGTGCGCGACCGTTTCAGCCGATGGATAGACCCTGTGCTGGTACGAGGGTTAGAAGTATTCCGTCGTGGGTTGTAGGGTGATTAACCCCTTCTAAATGAGGTCGTGGTCGAATCAGTAAGTAATCGTTCTTGGTCTTGAAGACATATCCGCCCGTCTTCCTGACGCCAGACTGACGTCGGGAGGAAGGATACCGGCGTCACCTCAACACGTCCGGCACGCAAAGTGCCCCTTTGCACGCTTTGCCAACGAGGCAGCCATCGGTGCGGCGCTGATATGCTTCACTTCGTTCAGCATGACTGGCGGGAAAGGCGGAGAGATTTGCAAGTCCAGCACCTGTCCCCCCATCCCTCGTCATCCTGACGCCGCCAAGGCGGAAGGATCTC
>NZ_JARWGJ010000030.1:0-3153 GCF_040409695.1 Longimonas sp. | reverse complement strand
CAACAAGTCATCCCGGGCGGAGCGCAGCGGAGACCCGGGATCTTTATCCGAACAGGACCACCCCGCCCTTCGGGCACCCCTCCTTTCCGGCTGACGCCGGTAGGAGGGGCATTTAGAGAGATGGATCATGGCGTACCAATCTCGTACGTTGCTGTTCGGGGTAGGCTAACATGATGAAACGCAAAGATCGCCACGTCAGTCGCTTACGCTCCTTCCTCGCGATGACAAGGTGCAAACGCATCTCCAGCGACCTAACTTAACTGCGAGCGCAACGCTTGCTCGCGCTGGACGTACATATATGTGAACGGTACACGAGGTAGTCGTCACACAAGCAAGCACAAATAACTTACAGGGTAGGTGATGCGAGATGGACGTAAAAACCAAGCCACTGAATCAGATTAACGAAGAGGCCATCCATACATTAACCCGCGAGTTGGGTCCGTCAGATACAGCTCGCTTCATTCAGCAGTTTACGGCTGGAGACGGCGATTATACGACCAGACGGCGTGAGCAGGTGGCAGATACCTCAATCGAGGAGGTCATGCAGACGGTTAAAGAACGACGCACGCGCTCCAATTCTTGAATCTGCGTGTATGCCCGGTGATAGTTCTCGGCTTTGCGTCTTTGTCGCCTGCAAGTCAGTCTGTCATTCGTGGGTAAGCCTCTCAGGAAGATCTCTCACCTTGTCATTGCGAGGAGCGTAGCGACGCGGCAATCTCATACGTCCCTGTCCGGGGCGGACTACCTTTCCCGACCGTCGGGGATGCGAGCAGTCTTCGTGCTCGAAAATGGCGGCTCTACGGATACGGAAGACCCCGGGTCAAGCCCGGGGTGACTTTGGTTTTGGAGATCAGGGCTGTAGAGGCATCAACGCACTGCCCAGAACAGCCCCACAACAGACAAGTCATCCCGGGCGGAGCGCAGCGGAGACCCGGGATCTTTATCCGAACAGGACCACCCCGCCCTGCGGGCACCCCTCCTTTCCGGCTGACGCCGGTAGGAGGGGGATTTAGGGGGATGGACCGTGACGTGCCAATCTCATGCGATTCTGTTCGAGACGGGCTGCCATAACGGAACGCAAAGATCGCCACGTCAGTCGCAGGGCTCCCTCCTCGCGATGACAACCCCGGAAGATCCCCACCACCTTGTCATTGCGAGGACGCAGGACGACGCAATCTCATGCGTCGCTGTTCGAGGCGGGCGCTGCCTATCAAGCAGGAGATGGTTCGACTACCGGCTTCGCCGTCCGCTGACCATGACACGCTCTGAGGCATGACATGCCCTCACTCCGCGGTGGGCAGGCCCATGTCCGTCAGGATGGTGTTCATGCCCGCGGCGAACTTCTTCGCGCCGCCGTGCGAGGGGTGGCGGACGTAGGTGGGGTCGGCGTTGAGCTCGGTGAAGGCGCGCTCGGCCTTGCGTCCGATAGCGACGATGCGGTCGGGCTGCAGGGCGTCAAGCAGTCCCTGCGTGAGGGCCTGCCAGGCGCGCACCTCGGTGCGGCGCGGGGTGCGGATGGTGAGCGGCTCGCCCTCGTCGTGCGGGTGCAGGGGCACGCTGTTCCAGATGAAGAAGTGGGGGAAGGCGGGCGTCATTACGCGCCAGAAGATCGATCCGCTGTACTCGGTGTGCGGCGCGTCGGCGGTGCTGGTGCGCTCGCCCGAGAGCGGGAAGTCGGGGTCGAGCATCTGGTCTTCGCTCGTGATGGGCACGCCCGTAAAGCGGCAGCCCCAGGGGCCGGGCGCCTCGGCCATCATGAAGAGGCGGGGCTGCTGCAGCGCGTCGAAGTAGGCCCGCAGGTTGGCGCGGCGGATCGTCGGGGCGTCGGGGCGGTCGAGCTCGGGGTGGCGGTCGCGGTACGGGTTGAAGGCTTCGTGCGTGGAGGGCGTGTCGAAGAGATGCGTGCGCATCAGCGGCCAGAGGGCGTCGGTCATGGGGTGGGGGCGTAGATGAAGGGAACTCCTCGCGTATCGGGCTATCGGGGATGCGTGGGGACCTGTCGCGCGGGCGATGGTGGCGTGCGGCGGCAGCTGGGTTTGGGGGGATGCGGCCCGAATGCGGCTGCGGGCAGGGCGGTTCGCATCCCCCTACCTTTCGCTCGCCCTGACAGATTCGTCTCATATGCGGCAGATGCAACGCACGAGGGGGCGGTTCGTTGGCATGATGTTCTGTGAACAATTTCCTGTAGCGATGACTGATTCGACCGTTTCTTCGGCGCGGGCGCTGGCCTATCGGGCGCTGGCGCGTATTGACCAGACGGATGCGTATGTGGACGAGGTGGACCTGCCGGGCACGCCCCGCGAGCGGCGTCAGGCGCGCGACGTGGTGGCGGGGGTTACGCGTCAGCAGCGCTGGCTCTGGTTTCTGGTTACGCAGCTCTACCACGGCAACCCGAACGAGCTGGAGCCGCCGGTGACGCGCATCCTGAAGATGGGGCTCTACGAGCTGCTCTTTCAGGCGACGCCGGCGCGGGCGGCGGTGCATCAGTATGTGGAGCTGGCGAAGGACGTGGTGGGCGAGCGCGTGGCAGGGCTGGTGAACGGGGTGCTGCGCACAGCCGACCGGCAGCGCGACGCTCTGCCCCAGCCGGATACGGGCGACCGGCTGCGCGACCTGGCGATCCGCTCGTCGATGCCGACGTGGCTGGTGAAGCGGTGGGCGGAGGCGCGGGGCGTAGCGGCCACGCGGGCGCTGGTGCAGCAGCTGAATGCGCGTCCGCAGTTCGCGGTGCACTTGCTGGACGTGGCGCCGTCGGAGCTGGATGCGCTGGGGGTGGACTGGGTGCCGTCGCCGTACGTGCCGGACATGGTACGCCTGGAGACGCTACAGCCCCTGGTGCAGGCGGGCTGGCTGGATGCGGGGCGCGTGGTGGTGCAGGGGGAGGGCGCGGCGCTGGTGGTGAACCTGCTGGATCCGTCGCCGGGCGACGTGGTGCTGGATCTGTGCGCAGCGCCGGGCACGAAGACGCTCTACGCGGCGCGCCGCATGCAGGGGCGCGGGGTGCTGTGGGCGAACGACCAGAGCGCGCACCGGATCGCGAAGCTGGAGGCGTCGCTGACGCAGCACGACTCCACGGATCTGGTGACGACGCATGTGGCGGATGCGCGCACGCTTACGCCGGACGATGTGCCGGAGGCGCCGACGCATGTGCTG
>NZ_JARWGJ010000029.1:0-3183 GCF_040409695.1 Longimonas sp. | reverse complement strand
GAGTACTCCTGGGGTGCGATCTCATGCGCCAGTTAGAGCGGTTTACCCTACTTGGAAGGCACAAGCTTGCATGCTAAAAGCACTTCCTCGCTGCGCTCATAGCGCCACGTCGCTGGCGCTCCTCGCAATGACATAATTAAAGGTTCTTTTGTGGACCCACTTATAACGTGCTTTTAGAGACGGATTCGCATGGTAGCCTGAACGGAGGGCTGCATAGCACCCGGCCCCAGGTCCATCGATAGGCCTTCGCCTACGTCAAAGGTGAGCAGGTGGGCACTCACGTATGCATCCACAATTGTGAGCGCATAGAAGACACCGGTGCCAATAATGGTAAGATTGCGCTGCCGCTGGTAGGCATCGCGCTGCTGACGGATGACCTGGGCCGAGACCTCCTGGCCGAATCGGTCGATGACTTCGTTGTACTGGGCTTCGTATTGCGCGAAGGGGTTTTCTCCATCTGGATTGTCGTTACGGCCCACGACAAACTGGTTGGCGCGCCGGTGAAGCACGTAGCGGTCGTGGTTACGGATCGCATAGTACGTCAGCCCCCCCAGTCCGCCATACACGAAAGGGAGTTTTAGGTACTGGCGGTTATAGACCTGTCCCCACCCAGGCAGAGCGGCCGCGCGCCAGAGGGCGCCACGAGGCGAGTGGTTCTCAGGGTAGCCGCGTTCGCGCAGAATCTCTGCACGTACGCTATCAGGCTGGGCCAGAGCGGCCGGTGCCAGCAGCACCATCACCAGCACGATCACCACCACTACGGGAAGTACCACGGCACCAAGTAGCTGTCGGATACGCCACCAGTCACACACAGGAAGAACAGAAGGGGGGCAGACGTGGCGTGTGAGAATCCCGAGGTGCATTCGAGGTTTAGGCATCCAACAGGTCAAGCAATCGCTCCAGGTCGTCTTCGGAGTAATACGCAATCTCGATGCGTCCCTCGCCGTCGTTTTTATGGTGGATGCGCACCTGCGTGCTGAGTCGGGAACGCAGCCGCTTGCGGTAATCTTCGACTTGCAGTTCGGTGCGGTCGGGGGATGACGGGGAGGGATCAGCGGGTGTGTCGGATTCGGAGGCGCGTTCGGATTCTTCCTGAGCAGCCCGCCAGTCGCGCACGCGCTGCTCTACGTCGCGTACAGAGAGGTCGTCGCTGATGACCTCGTCGATCAGGGTACGCTGGGCCTCAGGATCGTCGAGCGATACCAGCGCACGAGCATGCCCCATGGCGACCTCGCCATCGCGGAGCGCAGCCTGGATACGAGGAGGAAGCCGCAGAAGCCGCAAGAAGTTGGCCACGGTGGCACGCCCCTTACCGACCTTCTCAGCTACCTCAGCCTGGGTAAGTCCCACCTCGTCCATAAGACGGTGGTAGCCAAGCGCAATCTCAATCGGGTTGAGCTCTTCACGCTGCACGTTTTCAACCAGCGCCATCTCAAGCATCTGCTCCGAGTCGGCACTACGTACGAACGCGGGCAGATGGGTCAGGTCGGTGCGGCGTGCGGCGCGCCAGCGGCGCTCCCCAGAGATGATCTCAAACTGATCGTCGCCGAGTGCCCGCACGGTAATGGGCTGGATGATGCCAAGCTGTTCGATAGAAGCCGCCAGCTCATCGAGCGCATCTTCACTGAACGACTGACGCGGCTGATACGGGTTCGGGCGAATCGCCTCAATAGCCACATCCGCTACGCGCCCAATCAGCTTCTTTTCGTTGTCATCCTCAAACTGGTACAGTTTGCTGCGACGTACCGTACCCGAATCTGACGACGCATCGTTTTCGTCATCGGCGGGCAGTAGCGCGTTAAGTCCACGGCCAAGAGCAGATTTGTTTGCCATAAGTGCACATTCTCAAAGTCAACGGTGATCGACCGGTGCATCCGGGCGCGAGCACGGCGCATGCCGGGGCGTCAGAAACAAACTGTGGTTACGAACTGGAGAGCGAGAACCCGTTTGCCGGCGTCGACGAACGTTTCGGCTTTGACGGCGCCGAAGGGGGATCTGCGTTCTTCGAAGAGTCGGGTGGTGCAGGCTCCGAGGAGGCGGCAGAGGAAGACGCGGCTCCGTTCTTGGCAGCGCGCGTGTCGGTCTCTGCACCGGTGCCGCCCAGCATCGTGCCGTTCTCGTCCAGAAAGGCCTCGTTAGATTCAATGATCTCGCGTGCAAGCGCAATGTAATTGCGTGCGCCCTTGCTCGACGCATCATACAGAATAACAGGTTTGCCGAAGCTGGGGGCTTCCGAAAGGCGTACGTTGCGCTGCACGATCGTCTCGAACACCTTGTCGCCAAAGTAGCGACGCACCTCCTGCGCCACCTGATTCGAAAGGCGGAGCCGCGTGTCAAACATAGTAAGCAGCACCCCCTCAATCTCCAGCTCCGGGTTCAGGTGCTGGCGCACGATCTTGATCGTGTTGAGCAGCTGCCCGAGGCCCTCAAGAGCAAAGTACTCGGCTTGCACGGGAATCAGTACCGAGTTGGCGGCGGTCAGGGAGTTGAGCGTAAGAAGGCCCAGCGAGGGCGGACAGTCAATGACCACGAAGTCGTATTTCTTGCGCAGGCGCCTCAGCACCTTCGACAGAATCCGCTCGCGCTCATCCACCTCGATCATCTCAATCTCGGCCCCCACCAGATTGATGTGGCTCGGCATCAGGTCGAGAAACGGGATTTCGGTGTTTACAACCGCCTGCTCCGGATCAACCTGCCCGGTAAGTGCCTCGTACACCGACGCCTCCACGTCCTTCACATTTACTCCGATGCCCGAAGTACAGTTCGCCTGTGGATCAATGTCGAGGAGCAGTGTAGAGTACTCAGTAGCCGCCAACGACGCTGCCAGGTTAATAGCAGACGTTGTCTTGCCAACGCCTCCCTTCTGATTTGCAACTGCTATGACTTTTCCCATAAGGCAACTTGCTTATTCAATGCAACCCGTATACGGCGTGATTGTGGTAGTCGGAGATGGCGCGTGTAGGAGAGACGCATAGAGCTCGTGGCGTTTCGCAGGACGCTTCACAGAGCGGTACCGGTCTCAACGAGTGCAACGCGAACCATGTACACTACCTGTAACCTACAACACAACCAGCCGCAATGTCCACTTCAGCCGGTCTGTTTTTCTCGAAGGGACGCGCAGCGCACCTGCCGCGTAGCAGCATCGCATCCCATATAGCATCGCACATCACATTGTGTACAAGC
>NZ_JARWGJ010000028.1:0-3216 GCF_040409695.1 Longimonas sp. | reverse complement strand
GCTCCTCAGAATGACGAAAATCCGGGTGTGTGAAGAGGCATGTGAGCTTTGTCATGTACCATGGTGGAGGGATGGACGGGGAGACGCAAAACGGTGCGCCGGCGTTGCACTTGAGGTCGGCTGTTGACTATAATAACATCGTGAAGCCTCACGCGTCCCCCCTCATCTCAGTGCTGCCCTTCACCATGCCTATCGTACCCCACCCGCTGTCGGCGTCCGTGTACTCGCTGCTCGTCGCCTCCGCGTGCGCGCTTCTCCTTACCGGATGCCTGCCGTACGCCACCGGAACCACCGCGCATCCGGTCGACGAGGCCGATGGACCGGTGGCAACCACCACCGTCTACGCCGTGCCCAACGGACTCGAAGGTATCGACGAAAACGATCAGGACGAGGCCGTAGGATACATGGGCCTGGATACCGAAATCCGATTCGGGGTGAACGCCCAGACTGACGTAGGCGTGCGCCTGCCCGGCATTAGCGGCGTCGTGGTCAACGTAAAGCGCCGCTTTGTGGGCGCCGATACGTCCGGCTTCGCCATGGCTGTGATGGGCGGCACCGGGTTCATCAACTACGGGCAGAACTGGTACTTCGGCGGCACGCTCATCGCGTCGGGTCCCGAGGCTGCCACCCTGACGCCCTACGGCGGATCGCGCATCATGCAGACGCTTCCCTTGAGCGAGTCGGCCGCGTCGGATACGCCCACGGTGGGCGGCTTCTTCGGCGTACGGATTGGCAACCGGCAGCTGGGCATCTCGCCCGAGGTCGGCCTCTACTACGACGAGCCCGCCCTCGACATCTCGAACGACAATCCCGTGCTCTTCATCCCAAGCGTGACGATCCACGGACGCGGCCTGCTGGACGACCTGTTTCCGTGAGTGCCCGGATTCGTATGATGCACAGGGTGTATCTCGCACAGGCAGACCACGCCCTAATACACCTGCGGCACAATCCGCTGCGAATCGATCGGCGGACGCTCGTAGTCGAGTTCCTCTTGTTTGGGCGGCAGCGCGATCTCCGTCGGCATCACAAACTCCACCTCTTCATAGTCCACCATGCTCAAGAAATGGTGGATGCAGTTGAGGCGCGCCTTGCGCTTGATGTCTGATGGCACTACGTACCAGGGCGACGCCTCGGTGTCAGTGTACTCGAACATCGTGTCCTTCGCGCGTGAGTACTCCTGCCAGCGCGCCCGCGACTCCAGGTCGATCGCGCTGAGCTTCCACCGCTTGGTGTCGCTGTTGATACGCTTTTTGAACCGCTTCTTCTGCTCTTCGGCGCTGACCGAGAACCAGTACTTGATCAGCAGGATGCCCGAGGAAATGAGCAATTGCTCAAACTTGGGCGCATCCCGCAGGAAGCGCTCATACTCTTCGTCGGTGCAGAACCCCATCACGCGCTCCACGCCTGCCCGATTGTACCAGCTCCGGTCGAAAATGACAATTTCACCCGCCGACGGCAGATGCGCTACGTAGCGCTGAAAGTACCACTGCGTCTGCTCGCGCTCCGTTGGCTTATCGAGCGCTACCACGCGGCAGAAGCGCGGATTGAGCGGTTTGATGAGCCGCTTGATCGCACCGCCTTTGCCCGCTGCATCGCGCCCCTCGAACACGAGCACAACGCGCATCCCCTGCATCTTAACCCACTTCTGCAGCCGCCGCAACTCAATCCGGAGACGCTTGAGTTCCTTTTTGTATCGCTTCTTGGAGAGCTTCTCATCGGAGTGCATGGGCCGTACGGATGCTGAGGACGGTGCAGGAAAACGGACAGGGGGCGCCAGCAGAAGGCGGCTGTGTCCGGCTGGACCCAATAAACGAACCATCCGGGCAAACTGCGAACGAGGCAGAGCACCTTCTTCGTTCTGCACCCAACGGTTCCTGCATCGAGCGAACCCCCAAGCTCAGATCGTTTTATCGTATAAAAACGATGAAGGTGGCATAAATGAGCTTTTGTGGAGAAACCAACACACGTGCTCCATAATATCGTGTATCGACGATAAACAAAAAAGACATTCTCAGACCATGAATACATCCAACAATGAAATCCGTGAAGCTGTGCGTGCCAAATATGCGTCGCTCGCCGAAGGCACCACCAGCGGATGCTGCACCTCGTGCTGCGATTCCGATAGCGACGTAACCAACATGATTGGCGATGCCTACGACACCGTCGAGGGCTATGTAGCCGAGGCCGATCTCCAGCTCGGCTGCGGCGTGCCTACCGAACACGCCGGGTTAGAGACCGGGCAAACCGTAGTCGATCTCGGCTCGGGTGCCGGACTCGATGCGTTTGTGGCACGCCGCATTGTGGGTACGACCGGACGCGTCATTGGGGTGGACTTTGCCCCAGAGATGGTGGCGAAAGCGCGGTCTAATGCCGAAGCACTCGGATACGACAACGTCTCGTTCATCGAGGGCGATATCGAAGACCTTCCGCTCGACCCGGCCAGCGCCGATGTGGTGCTCTCGAACTGCGTGCTGAACCTGGTCCCCGACAAGGCGCGCGCCTTCTCCGAAATGCACCGCATTCTGCGTCCCGGCGGCCACTTCACCGTCTCCGATATCGTGTCCGAAGGCACGCTCCCAGATCCCATCCAGCGTTCGGCAGAGCTGTATGCGGGATGCGTAGCGGGCGCGCTGGAGGAGACCGATTACCTGCACAAGATCGCGTCGGCAGGTTTTGCGGACGTAGAGGTGCTATCGCGCCGCGAAATTAAGATTCCGGAGAAGGCGCTGCCAGCGGGCGTGACCTCGCTGGCAAATGCGGCGGCCATGGGCGGGGCGCGTCTGTGGAGCATTACGGTGCGGGGCGTGCGGGGGTGATCTGGAAATGAGTAACGTTGTGTACATGCAGCAATCCGCTCCACAGGTTGTTTGCCCCGCATGTTCGGAACAGCGTCACAAGGCAAGTAACCCACTGTGACTATCTGACCTGTCGATTCTCTGATTCATCGCCCAAACACGATGAAAGAGCCATGAGGATGCCTGCCTGTCCCGAACAGACTGCTCAACCTGCTGTATCGTGTATCGACGATAAACAAAAAGCCCTCTTTTCTAATCCGTCTGTACCCATGCCGAAAATTGATGTGTTTGATCCGCCCATGTGTTGCTCCACCGGCGTCTGCGGCCCCGAGGCCGACGATACGCTCGTCAGCTTTTCGGGTGCGCTGCGCTGGCTCCGGCGCCATGGCGTGGAGGTTACCCGCTACAACCCGAGTACGAC
>NZ_JARWGJ010000027.1:0-3225 GCF_040409695.1 Longimonas sp. | reverse complement strand
GCGATTTACGGGGGTTGAGGGATGGTGCTTGTGTGGGGGCAACCTGATGAGCAGACATAGGCATAAAGACGGATAATGACACGGATAGCGAGCAGGGCGGCAGCGCGTCATCCTGTGGAAAAACGAACTATATCCAAGAATAAAATTACAGTTCACTCTGTATGTGCCTACAGGTGTGCAAAAACACCGTCAACGCAGGAGGTTATCACATATATCAAGATATGCTGTACCGCACGAACTGAATACGCACGTACCGTTCAGGAGACGAGAGACTCCTATGGGAGAGCTACCCGGTCTGCCCTCTCCAATACCCACTGCTGCCAGCGGTCTTGCGTAAGCACGTAGTAAAGAGTTCAATGTAGCAGTTCACCTGTGCAGTCGGGCAGTCAGTGAAGTGCAACACGGAGTCGTTGTGCTAAGAAGCCGGCTATCTTATCTATCGGCGCTGACTTTACGCTGCCGATCACCGCTGCGCCACGTAGTGCCATACAAGTCCTGCAGCGATCAGCGCCAGGCCGCTTCCCCAGATGACAGGCTCAACCCAGAACGCCAGTCCCAGGCAGCCCAGCAGGCCGCCCCACGCCACCACAGGCGGATAGAGCCGGTCTGTCGCTGAGAGTTGCAGTGCCGACAGGTTGGTCAGCGCATAGTAGATAAGCACGGTGAACGCGCTGAACGTCCAGGTGGTGCGCACATCGCCAATCAGCGCCAGCCCGAAGATGAGCGTTCCAATGGCGAGTGTGGCTACGGTAGGCGTAGTGTGGGCTGCGTTGAGGCGGGTGGTGGCTTCGGGCATATCGCCGCGGCGGCCCATCGCCAGGAGCACGCGCGAAAGGCCCAGCAGCAGGTTCAAGAGCACGCCGAGCATGGCCGTGCACGCTCCAATCGTGATGATAGCGGTGCCGCCCGGTAGCGCCAGCGCCTGCACGGCTGCTTCGAGTGGAGACGCAGCATCGGTGGCCGCACCGAGTCCATCAGCTCCAATGGCAGCCACCCCGGTAGCGGCCACGCCGATGTACAGCAGCGTGACCACCACCATCGTAATCACAATGGCACGGGGAATGGTACGGCGCGGATTCTGCACCTCTTCGCCCAGGGTGGCAATGCGTCCGTATCCCGTAAAGGCCACGAACATGAGGGCCGTTGCATGGAACAGCGAAGAGAACATGCCTTCGTCTGCGGCCGGATCGAAGAACGGATCGAAGAACTGCGCGGTGCCCTCGGTAGAAACAGTTGTCGTGGCGCCCCCAATCACGAAATAGGCGAGCGTAGCCAGCGTGACCGACACGATCGCCATGTTCGTCCAGTTCGAGCGCCGGATGCCGCTAAGTACCACGCCGGTGAGCACCACAACTGCGGCCAGGGCAACCGGAACCAGCCATGCGGTGGGGCCCCCCAGCACACCCAGCAGGTATCCTGCAAACCCCAAGGCCGCAGTGGCTGCCGAGGCGCTCTTTGCCGCGAGGTACATCCAGCCTGCGGTAAATCCAAAGGGGGCAGAGAGATACTCATATCCGTACTCGTACGTGCCGCCACTCACCGGATGGTTGGCAGCCAGCTGCGCGCTGCTAAACGCGTTGCACGAAGCCACACACGCCGCCAGCGCAATGGCCAGCATCACCGCCGGTCCGGTGATCCCCGCGGCAATGCCGATGCTGACAAACACGCCGGTGCCGACCATAGAGCCCAGTCCAAGCAGCACGGCGCCGGGCACGCCAATGGCTCGGATGAGACGGGGGGAATTATTGGAGGCGGGCATGGCGAAGTAGATTCAGGAGAGATCGATGAGGTCGCGAAGCGGCACACGGATAGCGGCAATGAGAAGTTCATTCGTGCTCATGCATGTCAAGGCCAGGCCGCGTAGCCCACAAAGGGGTTTCCTGCATTGCGCAAGCCTTCCTGCCCAACCGCGTCCTGTAGCAACGTTAGATTTGTATGTCATGTCTATCAGTACTGCTTGCACATGAAGTCCTGCTTGCACATGCGAGAGCGACCGTGTATACTTTGTGTGATACAGGCTATTCTATCTATTTCTCCGCTGCACACAGTCCTCCATGTCTACGCTATATACGTCGTACGTCCGCGCTTCTGTCCTGCAAGGCGTGCTTATCGCAATACTATTTGCGGGGAGTCCGCCCGCCGCATCTGCCCAGTGCACCGACCAGTTCCTGGAGACAGAAGATATTGTGCTCGACCAATCGGAGCAACTCCTCGGTCCGATCCAGAGCGCCACGATGCTGCCGAACGGTCAGCTCGCCGTTGTAACAGAAGATCCAGGCGTGTTTCTCTTCGACGCAGACGGTTCGTTCGTGCGTCAGTTGGGCAAGTCGGGACAAGGGCCCTTTGAGTATGGAAATCCATCGATCGTTCGCGCCCACGGAGAAAACATTGCAGTTTGGGACGGGGGGCGGTCCGTTCAGATGCGAGGGGGCGATGTTGTCAGCGGAGGCACTGGTGGTATGAAGATCATTGTGTATGGCACCGATGGGGCGCCGGTTGACGAGTTTAGCGGCATTACATGGTCGGTGTCGGACTTCGTGATCAGTGATAGCGTGGTGTATACGTATCAGAGCGGGGCGCGAAAGCCGTTTGTGCGCGCTTGGGATACCGAGGTGCGTGAAGAGGTTGACCTGTCGATAGATGAGGAGGCGACGATAGAGCGAGTGGCGCTTCATATGCAATCAGGAAGCGGAACGCTTGCGCACTATGGTGACCACCTGTTGTTTATGGATCCGAGCGTGTCTGCCGTGCAGCGATACGACCTCGCCTCGGAAACAACTGACAGGCTTGCGATAGACGACCCAGCGTTTCGACTTGGTGCGCTCAATGTGGATGATCAGGACGCGCTAAATGCCGATCCGTTTGCGGCGCTGGCGTTTGGGATGGAAAGTAGTAGCAGCTATCGAACCGTTGCAGCCGACAACGCCATCCTTGCGATTCTTAAGCATGGGCGGGTCACGTACAACCCGCCCCTTGTCCAGGACGGTCGTCCGAATCCCAATGCCGAACTGGATACCTTTGACCGCTACCTGCATGTGCATCGTCTTGGAGATGCAGGAGAGGCGGAGGCATGCGAACACATCGACATTGACCCGGAAGCCACCCAGACCGATGCTCCCATCGTGGGGCCAACGCCCCAGGGCTTCCTATACCTTGAGCAGCGGATGAATGAGGGTGACATCGACTATGTGCTTCGTGCGTTCTCAGACTCCAAATAGAGAAAAC
>NZ_JARWGJ010000026.1:0-17604 GCF_040409695.1 Longimonas sp. | reverse complement strand
CGGCGAAGAAGCACTGGAAGAGGGCGTCGACGTGGAGGTGGCAAGCTGGAACCGCATGGCCCCGAACACGCTGCCTGCGATGGCCAAGGCCGGGGGCAACTACCTGAATGCCTCCCTGGTAAAGATGGATGCAGTTAAAAACGGCATGACGGAAGGCATCATGCTGAGTACGAATGGGTATCTTGCCGAAGGCAGCGGCGAGAACCTGTTTATTGTTAAGGATGGCAAACTCTACACGGCGCCTGTAGGGCTATCGATTCTGCCGGGTATTACCCGCGATGCTATCATCCAACTGGCACGCGAGCGGGGCTACTCGGTTGAGGAGAAGACCATTCCGCGCGAAGCGCTATACATCGCCGACGAACTCTTCTTCACCGGCACTGCCGCAGAAGTTACGCCGATTCGTAGCGTCGATCACTACACTGTTGGCTCAGGGTCGCGCGGTCCGATTACAAAGGAGCTGCAAGATGCGTTCTTTGACATTGTGGAGGGAGGCAACGACCCCCATGACTGGCTTACGTTCGTTGACATCCCCGAGTCGGTTACGGCTTAACCCACAACCTAACCCCACGGCCTGGTCGACACGTCCTCAGGTATTGCCAGGCGCCGTCGCTCCATGTTACGATGACTGCCGAGGCGGCTCCCTGTGCCTTCTGCGCACAGGGGGCCGCTTCGCGTTGTGCGCGTACAAACCGCAGACAAGCGGTTGCAAGGCGCTGCGAAGATGGGCTCTCCTTGGGCTCCTCGCGGTGACATCTTCAACGATATGTCTGTGAGCCTGCGCTAAGTCCAGCCTATTAAGTCCAGCCCATTAAGCATAAAGCGCGCCGGTGTTTGGGGCAGAATGCTCCAGAAGTTGAGGGAATGTGAAAGGAATGTTGTATCTATTGATGTAACAACGACCGAAATAACATAACTGTAGTAGTGAGCGACGAATCCGCAGGCTAAACCGGCTTGCACGGCGATGCTTGCCACGCGGTAGAAGGTGCGAGCCGATCATTCTCTCATGCACCAACCGAACGAGATGAAGCAATGCAACCAACGCACACGTCAACAGATGCACATGCGAGGTCTTCAGGAGAGCAGTCGTCTTCTGGGCCGGCTTCACGAGGATACCGGCTCTATCTTGCCATCGAGTTTCTGGTGCTCTTTGCCGGACTCCCGCTATTGCTTTACACGCAGCGTTACGCGCTAAGCGGGCGCATCGTGCTGGTCTTGGCCGTACTCGCTGCCGGCTGTGTCGTAGCCCTCTGGGTTGACCCGGCGTTTGAGCGCAGGCGGATGTGGAACGCATCGTCGCTTTCGAAGCATCTGCGGTCGATGCTTGCCGTTTTTGCGCTGGGCACAGTGGGTATGATCGCCGTGTTCGCATGGTGGTATCCAGAGCTGCTCTGGTCCTTTCCACGCGAGCACACCCGTACCTGGCTGCTCTTGATGCTTACGTATCCGTTGCTGTCGGTGTACCCGCAAGAGCTGATCTTCCGTACCTTTCTCTTTCACCGGTACGATCCGCTTTTTCGGGACGTGCGCACGAAGATCGCGGCAAGCGGCACCGCGTTTGGCGTCGCCCACATTGTGTTTGCTAACTGGGCAGCGCCGCTGCTAACAGGGCTCATCGGGCTCTGGTTTGCGCGTACATATGCGCAGTCGGAGTCGACGCTGGCTGTGACCATCGAGCACGTGCTCTGGGGGATGCTCGCATTCACCGTTGGCCTCGGATGGTATTTCTACAGCCCGGCGATCTGATAGCACAGGCAGCAGCCACGTTTAATTTTATAATCCAACCGGTGCAAGGGCCGCCAGGAGAACGCCAGAACCACGTCACGGCGCCTCATCGGCTCCGTTTGGGCGCGGATTCGGGAGGTCGAGCGTTACGGTGTCGGGCAGCACGCGGATGTTACGGGCCTGTATGTTACCCCCGCTTACGTGCAGATCGAACACGATGTGCGTGCCGGTGTCGAGCGTATCGAGCGACCCCGGGCGATCAATCGGAAGCGTCATGAGCATCGGATCCATGAAGTCGGGGATCGTGTCGTGATGCACGATCATGTCGCGACCGCCGGTGGCCGGTGCCTGAAATTCGCCGCGTACGTCGCTATAGACCTCTGCGCCGTCGGGAGGAGGAAGCGCATCGTCCGCCGAACCGCCGCATCCAGCAAAGAGAAACCCACCAAAAAGCAGAAGTGCAACCAGGAGCACAATGCTGTATGCGATGCCAAAAGAATGCATCGAATGGTTCAGGGCGAGCATGTCAGGTTGAGGGCATAGGAGGAAAGAGAAGATCGCTGTACGTCAGTCCGCTATGGCTGCACTTCGGGCGGATCAACCAGCGGTACAAAGCGGCACATCTCCGGTGAGAAGACGGCCTCACGCAGCTCAGGACTCATGAACGTGCCAAGCGAGAGTCCGCGCAGGATGAGGAGGATGCCCACGATGGCGATGCCGTAGGGAGCCAATGTCAGCAGGGTAGCCCGCCATGATGAAGGAGCGCGCCGCCCCATCCACTGCACCGCGAGCAGCGCAGGAAACGTAGCCAGTCCAAAGGCAGCCATAAACAGCATGCTGTCGATCATCGAACCAGCCGCCAGCGCCGTCGCGATAGCCGCATACGAGAATCCGCACGGCAGCAGTCCATTCAGCACACCCAGCGCGAACATGTTGCCTGAGCCGGGACTGCGCAGGAGCGACTGGAGCGGGCCCCGAAGCGTGCTCATCAGACGAGCCGGCGTGGCTTCCAATGCCTTCAGGCGGGCACGTATCGGACGAATCAACACGGCGCTGAGCATCAGCACGCCAATGATGAGCGAGAGCCAGCCTTGATAGCCTTGCAAGGCCACGGCCCAGCCAAGCGCTCCGATGAGGCCGCCCATCGTCATATACGAAAGGGTGCGCCCGGTGTGGTAGATACCGCGCCCCATCCAGAAGCGCCAGGGCGCACGCGCGCCGGGCACAGCCAGCACAAGCGGTCCACACATGCCTACGCAGTGCAGGCTCCCCAGCGCGCCAAAGACCAGTCCGGTAACAAGCCACTCCATGTCAACAAGAACGACCGCGTGAGCAAAAAAGAGAAGGAGATCTCGACCACGCTACGGAGCCTGGTGGGGGGGAGGCGTGTTGCGCACCGAAGCCTGCACGGTCTGAGAGGCACCCTCAGCAAAGTGGAGCGTCACCTCAACCGTGTCACCAATCGACAGTGTGCGGTTTGCGTCGTAGAGCATGCCGTGTAGCCCTCCGGGCTGTAACCGCGTCTCAGACGAAGCAGGAAGCAGAAGGCCCTGCTCAAGCTCATCCATGCCCATGGTGCCATCGTCACGCTCCACGGTTTCGTGGATCTCGGTGCGGTCCGAAAACGGTGCTTCAATGCGCAAGAGCGTGTCCGGCGTGGCTTCACGGCGGTGCACTGTAGCATACAGGGCCGTAACGCCCCCCTCAGCAACCGGACGCACCCACGCATCCGACACCGTTAGGGGGTCTGAAGATGCATTGTCCTCGGCAGGCGAAGAGGCATCGTCGGGCGCCTCGGCTCCGCATCCGCCAAGCACCAGCGCAGTACAGAGCACCGCGGCGCCCAGAAAGCGTGTGTAAGCAAGCATATGTGTGGGGTGTTTACGAAGCAGGACGAATCGTCTCCAGGTCTTCTGCGAAGATCTCAACGGGGGTCATGCTACCGCCGTAATGGAAGAGCACGCGCCCCTCTTCGTCGATGAGAGAGATCTGATCGGTATGGTCGATCAGGTAGTCATCATCGTCGTAGGTGCCGCGCGAAAGCTCTACGCGCACCCCTACGCGATCCATCAGAGCAAGAATGGTGTCGCGGTCGCCAGTCAGAAACGACCAGTCGGTGTTGTCGAGCCCGTAGGCATCGCGATAGTCGCGCAGTCGCTCTGGCGTGTCGCGCTGCGGGTCGAACGTGATCGTCACGAACGCTACATCGTCAGGCGCATCCAGCTTGTCGTGCACCTGCTTCATGTTTACGGTAACGAGCGGGCAGATGTCGGGGCATTGCGTGTATACGTAGCCCACCATCATAGCCTGTCCGGCGAAGTCATCGGGAAAGACGACCGTGTCACCGTTATGGTCGACCAGCTCAAACGAGGCGTCCGACAGGTCATCAATACGGTTATCCTCGCCGCTGCACCCGGTGAGTCCGGCCGCGAGAAGTGTGGCTGCAAGCAGCAGCGCAAGTCCTTGTGATACACGAAGCATCATGAGCGCGTCCCTATTGGGGATAGTTTGGTTGTAATGACATCCACACGCAAGGCGAGCCGTCGTTTCCGCAGCTCTGCGCAAATTACGTGGATTGGAAGTGCATTAGCAGAGAGATTGTACGCAACGCGTATCGGGGTGTTACGTAGCCGCAGGGCGGAGCAGAGGGAAGCGTGCGCATGGGCTAACACGGCGCGTTATAGCCGTGCATCAGAAGCGCTGGCCGCCAAGGTGGACCCGGTCGTGTAGGCGCACCGTTGCCGCGCGCGTTCAGAATCGGGCGCTATTTCGGGCGCTATGACGGCTCACTCCCCCGAAACCTCATGGATACCGAAAGACGCTGAATGCGCCGTTTAGAGCAATGCTACACGCAGCATGGGGCTACATGTCGTAATCATTACACGGCGTACGCAAGCAGAAAGCGGTGCAGCAGGTCGTCTACTTCAGACGTTTCAACGAGACTATCGAGTACCGCTTCAAAATCTTTCTCGTTGGGCAAGTCTTCGCGGTAGTAGTCGCGGTACTCAATGAGGCGTTCGCGCTCGCGCTGTGCGTCAAGCTCGCTGTGGAACTGCGTGCCGTAGCAGGGCCAGTCTTTCATGCGAAAGGCCTGGTTCGGCTGGTCGTTACGTGCAAGCTCTACAGCATCATCAGGCAGCTCAACAACCCGGTCGTGATGGCCCATGTTTGCCGTAAATGTATGGGGGAGCGTGCCAAAGAGCGGGTCGGCTGCGCCATGATCGGTAAGCGACACCGTACCCGATCCCAGCTCGGAGCGCTCCGAATCGTGAATCACGCGCCCGCCCAGCGCACGGGCAATGACCTGGTGGCCCCAACACGACCCAAACAGTGGAATCTGACGCTCCGCCATCTGGCGAATCAGGCGCAGCAGGTCGTCCATCCAGGGATGATCATCCTTAGCTGAATACTCCCCGGCCCCGCCGATAAACACGACATCGACCTCGTTGAGGTACCGGGGCGCAAGCGGGTCGCGCAGCACGCTCACCGAGGTCATCTGATCAGGGCGTAGCGTGGTGCGCTCCATGAAGCACTGGCGCTCCTGCAGCTCCATTTGAGCAGAGGTGCGGGCTTGCAAGAGCAGAACCTGGACAGAATCGAGGGCAGCGGTTGTCGTTTTCATGCGTGGTCTATTAGATCAGCAAAAGTGGAACGAAGCGTGGCATACAGCGTCCGCAGCGGCAGGCCCATCACGTTGTAATAGTCGCCCTGCAGGCGGCGCACAAAAAACGGTGCGATAGCATCCTGGATGCCGTAACTTCCGGCCTTATCCATCGGCGAACCGGAGCGCACGTACGCGTCGATCTCATCGTCAGATAGAGCAGCCATATGCACTGTGGTCTGTGTGACAGTGGCTACGCGGCGTGTGGTAGCAGGGTGGTGGAGCGCCATGCCTGTAAGCACGTGGTGGCGGCGCCCTTGCAGGCGGCGAAGCATGGCGTGAGCGTCGTTGGGACTGCCGGGTTTGCCGAGAATCTCGCTCTCAAATACGACCACCGTATCGGCCGCGAGCGTAAGCGCCTCTGGGTTTGCCTCGGCTACAGGTGTTGCCTTCTGATGAGCTATGGCGCGCACGGCCTGATGCGGGGTAGCCCCGTCGGGGATCTGCTCTTCGGCAGGACTCACCGTAGCTTCAAAGGGCAGCTCAACCTGCTTCAAGAGCGCACGCCTGCGTGGAGACTGCGAGGCAAGGACCAGGGGCGTGTGCACGGTGAACAGGGGGGGCATGAGCAAATAAGGACGACGTAAAAGCTATGGATTGCGGCGTGTAACCGTGTATACGAGAAGAATGCCTACGACGGTCCATGCAATGTCGGTGTACGGTGCCATGCGCATGTGCGCCCCGGCAGGCTGGGTGCGAGGCCACTGCACTGTAGCGACGCCCGACGTACCGTAGGCAACCAGCTCCTCGGCTTTTCCGGACGGGTACACCAGGGTCGAAGGGCCTCCCACCGATGCAATAAGCAGGGGGCGGCCGGTCTCGATAGCACGGAGCCGTGAGTAGTGCACATGCTGCCGGGCGGGCTGCGCACGGCCCCACCAATCCGTCTGCGCCAGCGTGATCATTCCAGTGGCCTCATGCAGGGTGGGCCCCGCAGTGGCAACGTAGCTGCTAAACAGGCTCTCAAAGCAGATGAGTGGTATAAACGTGCTGGTATCAGCTGTTACGGGGTGTAAGCCAGTCCCGGGCCGGTAAGCACGCGACATGTCGTGGGCAAGCTGAAAGCGTTGCAATCCGCGCCACAGGGTAGAGCCCGGTACAAACTCGACGAGCGGAACGAGGTGTCGTTTGTCATAGCGCTGTGCAGCCCCCCCAGGACGTAGGAGCAGCGCCGCGTTGGTGTGCAGGCCGTGCTCATCTGCGGGCAGCACCGCACCGGCGAGCAAGGGAACCTGCCAGGCCGTTACGTTCTGCTGCAAGCCAAGGGTGTCGGCAGCGTGGAGCGCCGTTTCAGGCCACACAATCAGGTCCGGGCGGGTCGACGCGGTGTCCAGGGCGGTCGTGGTCTGGTGCATCAGCGCTGCACGGCGCGCAGAGGCCTGTGCATCGCTCCAGGTGGTTGGCGGCATAGCGGGCTGTACCACCCACGCGGTAGGAGCGCCCCGGGATGGAGGGCCTGGCGAGGACGTATCCGGAGCAGCCGGCAACATTGCGACAAGAGCGGCAACGAGTAGCGCCGCCCCGCCCGCTACCGCACCTGCTGCACGAATCCACACGCTGTTATGTCCTTCTACGTTATGTTCTTCTACGTCGGAGCGCGGATGAGCGCTTAAATGACGAGGACGAACGACATGCACAACAACGGCTGCAAGCAGAACGTGCATGCCTGCAAGAAAGAAGGTAAGGAAAACAGGACCTCCGAGCCGAATGAAAAATGCCGTTCCGGGGCTGTCGACAAGCGCATGCGCACCGAGCACCCACGGAAACGCCCACGGCCCATACTGCATGAGAAGGTCCACGAGGATCCACCCACCTCCCCACAGCAGCAGGCCATGCCAGCAGCAGTGGCGCTGCGCGTGGAGTCCACCAGCGATGAGCGGCAGGCTATACAGCAAGCTCAGCAGCACCCAGGCTGCAATGCCTGCCTGCGTGCCTGCGGGGGTTGCATGCGTTGCGAGCCACGGGTACGCTATCAAGTAGGCCCCGGCGTGAGCAACAAGTGCAGGACCTGCGGTGTCGCGTAGCACAGTTGCCACGGGCACAGGCATCAGCAAGTAAGTTATCCACAGCGGCAGAAACGCAACCCATGCGACCGGCCACGCCCCATACCCCAGTGCTACGGCCCACAGCCCACTCGTCAGCAGCGCCGCGCCATAGCGTGCTGCTCGGGATTGACCGGGCGAGGCCTCTGCGCGGGGGGAAGAAAGAGACGAGACCAGAGAATACGGCATAGAGGCAAGTAAAACCAGAAAGGGGGTAGGCGATGTAATGGCCGATGGCCTGCGGAAAACGGCGTGCTTGAGGGCATCACGAAGCGAAAATGATGTGGCTTTCGGCAGATTGTATCAACAAAAACGCAAAATCATTTGACAGGCGAAGAGCGTCCACCTACTTTAAGAGCAGTCTTTTGGAGAGAAAACGACGCTCATGCGCGTATTTACAATTTGTAATCATAAAGGCGGCACTGGAAAAACCACCACGACGATCCATGTGGCGGCTGCACTCGGCCTATCGGGGGTGCGTACCCTGGTGGTTGACCTGGACCCGCAGGGATTTCTGACCCGCACGATGGGAGCGGATCCCGATGAAAGTCCCGACACGGCGCTTTCGCTGTTTGATCCTGATGCCAACCTGTGGGAATGCGAAACCGTTTCGATGAGCGGATTCGACCTGCTGCCGTCGTCGAACCGGCTTACGCGTGAGATGCGCGAGCTTAACAAGCCAACCGATGTACTGTGGATTCGCGAGGCCATCGAACGCAATATCGACGGCACGTCCTACGACGCGGTGCTCTTCGACACGGCTGCGGCAGTTACCGTGTACAGCCTGAATGCACTCGTGGCCAGCCAGTACGCGGTAATTCCTGTGCTCCCGGAGTACCAGTCGGTCGTGGGCGCCGAGCAGACGTTCCAGACCGTTTCGATGGTGCGTAAGCGGCTCAACCCGAACCTGCATTCCCCCATGTTTCTATTCACACAGGTCGACGGCCGCAAGCGCTTACACGGTGCGTACCGCAGCTATATGCGCAAGAAGTACGCCCGTCGGGTGCTCGACACGGTTATACGAACGAGCACCTCACTCACCGAGGCGTACGACGATGGTGAAACGGTCTTCGATACCGATCCCCACTCGCGTGGCGCACGCGACTACGCCAACGCCACCGACGACCTGATGCAGCGCGTGCGTGCCTACGAAAATGAGGACACGGAGGTAATTCCACAAAACGGGGCCTCGGTATCTTCAACGACGCCCCCGGAGACCCCCTCGCTTTCATGAGCCGATCAATCCGTACTGCGCTCCAAGCTGCCGGTGCACTTGTCGCTTTTGCCGGATTATACGTCGCGCTCACGTTGAGCTGGGGCGGACTGCCACCGCTTGAGCGTTTCGTGGATCCGGCTGATGGATTCTGGCATACGGCTCGAACGGCTGAACTCAATGCTGCGCCGCAGACGCTACAGCTCACGGCGCTCAACGAGCCCGTCACGGTAGTGCGCGACGAACGCGGTGTGCCGCATATCTATGCACAGAGCGACCGCGACGTCACCATCGCGATGGGGTATGTCGTTGCGCGGGATCGCCTCTTTCAGATGGACTTCACCTCGCGTGTGGCGCAGGGGCGCCTTTCCGAACTGCTTGGCCCGTCGATGGCCAACAGCGACCGGTTTCTGCGAGCTACCGGGATGGAGTGGGGCGCACAGGCCAACATCAGGCGGATCGAGGAGGAGGGGGGTACTGAGTGGGATGCGCTGCGCTGGTATACAGAAGGAGCCAATGCTCATATCGAGGCGCTGTCTCCGCGCGAGTGGCCCCTGGAGTACCGTTTGCTCAACGCTGAGCCCACGCTGCGGGCCCCGATTGACGGGCCGCGCCTGCTTCAGTTCATGACTTACGATCTCACGTACCGCAGCGACGCGCCGGTCTATCATGCGCTGCAGCAGAAGCTTTCCCCGGAAGACTATGCTACGCTCTATCCTGACCACCCATCCGGACTGTACGCTCCCATGTTTCCGGAAGGCGCTGCTGAGGCCTCGCATCACGAAACCTTGCAGCACGAACCCTTACAACCAGCGAGCATAGCGCCGTCAAATCCGGTGCAGGCCATCCTGGAGGCGCATCACGCCGCGCATCACCAATTGCAAGACACAGCGCTCGAAGGCTATCGCTTCGGGAAGGGGTCGAACAACTGGGCCGTAGCGCCATCGCGTAGCAGCACGGGCGGGGCGCTGCTGGCGAATGATATGCACCTGGGCGTGTCGGTGCCGTCGATCTGGTATGAGGTGCATCTGCATACGCCCACGACAGACGTGTCGGGGCTTACGATACCGGGGGCGCCGGTTATCGTGCAGGGCGTAAACGACCATGTGGGCTGGGCGCTCACGAACGCAGGGGCCGACGTTATCGACCACTACGTGCTTACGGTGAACGACGACCGCACGCAGTACCGCTACGATGAAACGTGGCACGACCTTGAGCTGCAGGTCGACACCCTCTACATGCAGGGCGCGACCCCCGTGCTGGATACGCTGCGCATCAGCCGGTGGGGACCGCTGCTGCCGGACACGCCGCAGTCGGTAGCTGATACGCAGGCGGTTGCGTTGCAGTGGGTGGCGCATCACCCCAATCGGACGCTGCATGCGCTCTGGCAGATGAACCGTGCCACGTCGGTGGCCGCGCTCGACAGCGCGCTTGCGGACTGGCATGCGCCCATGCAGAACATTGCGATGGCGGATACGAAGGGGAATATCGGGATGCGGATGTCCGGTGCGCTCCCCATGCGAGCCTCTGGCACCGGTAAGAGCATTCTCGACGGAAGCACCGATGCGCACGCGTGGACCGGGTGGGTGCCGCACGATGAGATGCCGCATGTGCACAATCCAGAGCGGGGTGTGCTGGGATCCGCTAACCAGGTGCCGGTAGGGCCGTCGTACCCGCACTACGCAGGGCACGATTGGCGTGACGGCTATCGCTCTGTGCGTCTTGATACGCTGCTCGACGCACGCGAGCAACACAGTCTGAACGACATGAAGGCGTATCAGGTGGATGTCTACGTGCAAGAGCGTGAGGCCTTTGCGCCGTTTATCGAGGCGGTAGAACCAGCCCGCCTTACAGAGCAAGGCGTCGCAGTGCGTGGCTGGCTGCTCAGGTGGAACGGCCACGCCACGACCGACCGCCACGAGCCGCTTGTGATGCATACGTTCCTGCAGGTGCTGCGCGACATGATGTGGGACGAGCCCGTATTCAGCGAAGCGCGCCGCCCGCAAGACGCGGTGCTCCTCAACCTGCTTGAGCACGACCCAGAAGCGCCGTGGTTCAACCGCGTAGATACCGATACTACCGAAACCGGCCTGGAGCTGATTGGCCTGGCCCTTGATGCGACCGCCGATACGCTGGCCGCGCGATATACATGGGACCCCGAGGCGTGGCGATGGGGCGATCATCATCAGCTTGAGATTGCCCATCTCTTGCCAGCAGGGCCGTTTGCCTCGCTCGGACGCGGGCCCTATCCGTTCCCGGGCTTTGCGTCGACGCTGCTGCAGGCGCCCGGACTGCGCGTGTCGCACACCGCAAGCCAGCGGGCTGTCGTCGACTTCTCGGGCGATCGCCCCGAGGCCCATGTCGTCTATCCCGGCGGACAGCGTGCGCATCCCTTTGATCCTGTACACTTCGACCTCTTTGTGGGGCCCTACCTCGAAGAAGGCTACTACGTGCAGGCCCGTCCACAAGACCCCGGCGAGATTAAACCCAACCGCATCAGCGAACAGGTACAGCTTATGCCGTAGCGGCCCGTCCACCGAGATGCGTGCAAACGGGTGACGTGCAGCCCGTACCCCGTGCATTTCCCTGCAAACGTGACAAGCTTGAAAGAGAAAAAGAGGCAAGCGGGCTCACATCGCTCCTGCTGTAGGTGGGGGTAAATTGGGAGCGCTTCCGGCGCCCTTCCCACGAGATTGTTGCTTGACACTCTCCCCTGCATCTCGTACATAGTATGCCACGCTCAAGTACATATGTGCTCTGCATGTCCGCGCTGTCGTGGCGCGGAAGGAGTTTGCCGATACGCTGCATGCTCGGCAAAAGTATCCACGGGGGAAGCCGGTGCAACTCCGGCACTGTCGCGCAGCGGTTACAGTCCGAATGCCCGCGTGCATGAGCGACCAAACAACACGTCGGCTGTTTACACGTAGTGCCGTAATCCAGCGCTGCAAAACACCCGGCTCCCCACGCGTCCTGGGGTTCGTGGTCACGCACACTACCCTACATGCCGCGCAAACCGCTCCGTCAGTCAGGGTCTCAGTTCAGACTGCTTCAGCTCCAATTGACCCTGCTCAAAGCGGATTGCCTGCGCGGCACACAGGGGTTGTAGCTGTCTACGCAACACTTTGGCGCGCGGGGTCTTGCTTCAACGGTCCCTTTCATAAGCTTGTCCGCCCCGAGCCTATATGCCCCTTTTCCAGAAGCGCGTTAATCTCAAGCCCTACCAGTACCCGCACCTGCTCAAGTTTAAAACGGCCATTCGGCAGTCGTACTGGGTGCACGACGAGTTTAACTTTGAGGGTGACATTCAAGACTTCCACGTTAACTGCACCGATGTGGAGCGCAGTGTTATCACCAGGACGATGCTCGCCATCGCGCAGATTGAGGTATCTGTCAAAACTTTCTGGGCCGACATCTACAAGCGCCTTCCGGTGCCCGAGGTCGGAGCGGTAGGCATGACGTTCGCTGAGTCGGAGGTGCGCCACCTCGACGCGTATTCACACCTGCTGGAGCTACTTGGCCTGAATGAGGCCTTCGAAGACGTCGAAACCATTCCGGCCCTTCGCGACCGCATCGCGTACCTCGAAGATACCCTGGAAGCAGCTGACAGCGCCGATAAGCGCGACTTTGCACTTTCTATCTTGCTCTTCAGCATCTTTATCGAGCATGTGAGCCTGTTCAGCCAGTTTCTCATCATGCTCTCGTTCGACAAGTACGAGAAACGCTTCAAAGGCGTCGCCAATGCGGTAGAAGCCACTTCGAAAGAGGAGCAGATCCATGGGCTCTTCGGCGTAGAGCTTATCAACGTGATGCGTGAAGAGTATCCTACCTGGTTTGGTAACGAGTTCGACGCGCAGGTCACCGAGGCCTGTCGCCGCGCCTACCAGGCCGAGCAAAAGGTGCTCGACTGGATCTTCGAAGAAGGCGAGCTCGACTTCCTGCCGCGTAACGTGGTCGATGCTTTTCTACGCGACAAGTTCAACGCCTCGCTCGACCATGTCGATGTCGACCCGCTGTTTGAAGTTGACAGCGACCTGCTCGCCGAAACCCGCTGGTTCTATGAAGAGATCTTGCTCACAAAAGGCAATGACTTCTTCTCGAAGCGTGGCACGACCTACTCCAAAATGACCCAGAGCGTCAGCGGCGACGATCTGTTTTAGGACGCGTCCCATCCCCAAACCGCTCCCAAATACGCCCTACAGCTTCAGTGCTCCAGCGTGTAGGGGCAGAAGGATGCGCATGATGTGCTGTGCAAGCACAATGGTCACGTATCCCTCTACGTATCTTCTATCTGTCCATTCCGATAAATCACGAACGCCTATGCCAACTACAAAAGTTCGTCGCAAGCGCGCCCCCTTCGACTGGTTGAACGACCATTCGCGCACGTTCCTGCAGCGCGGATACTTGCTTGAAGGCACCAGTCCTGAAGAGCGCGTCCGCGACATTGCCGACCGCGCCGAGGAGATCCTCGGTATTGACGGGTTTGGCGATCGCTTCTTTGACTACATGAGCCGCGGGTACTACTCGCTTGCGTCACCCGTGTGGGCTAACTTTGGGCTCGACCGTGGCCTTCCTATTAGCTGCTTCGGCTCCTACATCGGCGACTCGATGGAGGCCATTCTCGACACGCATGCCGAGGTTGGCATGATGACCAAGGTGGGGGGCGGTACCAGCGGCTACTTCGGCGACATACGTCCGCGTGGCTCTGAAATCACTAACAACGGTACCTCAAACGGTACGTACCCGTTCGCACAGCTCTTCGACAAGATCATCAACGTGGTAAGTCAGGGCGAAACGCGCCGGGGCCACTTTGCGGGGTATATCGATATTGAGCACCCCGACATTGAGGAGTGGCTCAACATCCAGACCGAGGGCGACACCATCCAGACCATGTACTACGGCGTGGTCGTGGGCGACGACTGGATGCAGCAGATGATCGATGGCGATGCCGATAAGCGGGCGCTCTGGGCTAAGGTCATCGAGGCGCGCATGAACCTGGGCATTCCGTACATCCTGTTTCGGGACAACGTCAATAACAACAAGCCGCAGGTATATAAAGACAAAGACTACGACATAAAAGCCAGTAATCTTTGCATTACGGGGGATCAGCGTGTCGTGTCTGACCGTGGCTATCTGACAGCCAAGGAACTGCACGATCAGGGAGGTCGGCTCACGCTCTTCGACGGAGAAAAGGCGGTTTCTGCCTCCCGAATGAAGCTGCGTGAAGAGAGTGCCGACGTTTATAAAATCACACTTGCAAACGGACTTGAACATAAGGTCACCGCTTACCACGGCTTGCCTGTGTACCAAGGTCGAGGGGAATACAAGCGAGTTGAAGCGCAAGATATAGAAGAGGGAGACTGCATTGTCATCCAGAAGAAGAAGGGGCTCTTTGGCGACACCCATGCCCCAAAAGAGGCCTTGCTGGCAGGGCTCTACCAATCGGATGGCACCCAGACTGACGAGCGAATCATGCTCGACGTGTGGGAGCAAGACGTTGATATACTCGAGGAGGTTGAACGCGCTGTTGACTACGTGTACAACGTAAATGGCCTCAACGAGTATGAGGTGTCAAACCAGCACGGGCCAACCGGTAAAACACGCACCCGTGCCACACCGCGGTTCAGAGACTGCATGGTTGCACAGTCCACGGTCAAGAAACGGCGGCTGGCCTCAAGTGTCCTCAAACAGACACTCTCGGTTGAAAAAGGTACGGTGCCATCGTGGGTCTGGACATCTGACGAAGAAACGCAGTGGGCCTACGTGCGCGGTCTCCTTCTGGCCGACGGAACAGCTCACATGTCCGAAAGCAAAGGCAATCCGGTTCAGATTGCGTATGCTGATATCAACCGCAGCTTCCTCCAAGAGCTTCAGTTGCTTTTCAATAACCTGGGCCTCTCGTCGCAGATTCGGCTGCTTCGGAAGGGCGGTACAGCCTCTCTTCCCGACGGCAAAGGTGGACACCGAGATTATGAGACAAAAGACTGCTGGCGCTTGATTGTGGGCAACAAACCGGCAGCCCTTGAAATTGAGAAAAAGACGGGCTTCCTCTCACGTAAGGGAATCGATTTGGAAGATCGCGTCTATCGCAACAACACGAAGAAGGCGTACGCCGTTGAGTCTATTGAGTACGTAGGCAAAGAGCCAGTGTACTGCCCAACGGTTGACACAGAGCAGCACGTGTTTGTTGCGCAGGGAATGCTGACGTTCAACTGCTCAGAAATCGCACTTCCCTCTAACGCCAAGGAGAGCTTCGTCTGCTGCCTTTCGTCGATGAATGTGCTGCACTACGACGAGTGGAAGGAGACCGATGCGGTGGAGACGCTCACGTTCTTTCTGGATGCGGTGATGCAGGAGTTTATCGACCGCGCATCGGGTACCAAGCATATGGAGCGGGCTGTTCGGTTTGCGGAGCGCCACCGTGCCATCGGCATCGGTATGTTGGGCTGGCACTCGTACCTGCAAGACAACATGATTCCGTTCGAATCCACCGATGCTAACCTGAAGGGCGCTGAAGTAGCGAAGACCATCAAGGAACGCTCATACGCCGCTTCATCTGAGCTGGCCGATCGCTTCGGCGAGCCGGAGGTCCTTGAGGGGTATGGACGTCGCAACACGACCACGATGGCGGTAGCACCTACGAAGTCGAGCAGCTTTATTTTGGGGCAGGTCAGTCCCTCTATTGAGCCGATCAAGAGCAACTACTTCGTGCAGGACCGGGCCAAGATGAAGGTGACCTACAAGAATCCGTATCTGAAAGAGGTTCTTGCGGAGAAGGGAGCGGACACCGAAGCGATGTGGGACAAGATTGCCCTGCGCGATGGGTCGGTACAGCACCTTGATATTCTTTCGCAGCACGAAAAGGATGTGTTTAAGACGTTCAGCGAGATTGGTCAGATGACGATCATCAATCAGGCGGCCAGTCGGCAGAAGCACATCGACCAGTCGCAGTCGCTGAACCTGGCGATCGACCCGGGATCTACAGCGGTGAAAGACATCAATGCGCTGTACATTGAGGCATGGCGCAAGGGAGTTAAGTCGCTCTACTACCAGAACGGCGTAAACGCGGCGCAGAGCTTCTCCCGCGAGCTGCTTGAATGCCGAAGCTGCGAAGGGTAGAGCGAGTAGGCGCCACCTGACACGCGCTTCGTAGCCCACGTGGGCGAGATTCTGTAGCTGCACGCTAACTCAGGCACTGCATCAAAAAAGCAGGAGATACGGGTTCACGCCCGTTCTCCTGCTTTTTCTGTTTGGCGACAACGTGTGCGACGCTCTACGTCGTGTCAGGACTCCTGCGGACGGCTACGCCTCGCTCAAGACGAAAGCGGCTGAGGGGAATACGTTACGACTCGAAGATCGACGTGTGACAGACCACTACTCGACGGCTCGCATGATCTGGTATTCGTAGGCATCCAGCTCGAGCGACGTGTTGACTGTTGTCGTATCGCCTGAGAAGGCGTCTTCCCACGTACGCCCCTGATGCGCTGCAGGAAGAGAAACGGTTGTGCTCGCGTCGCGGATGTTTACAGCGATCAACAACTCCTCGTTGTCGTGCACGCGGCGATAGAGCACTGCATCTTCAGCATCAGGCGTAAGGATGTCGAGTGTGCCACGGCGCAGGGCAGAACTGGTGGTATAGATGCCCATGTACTCGGTGTAGAAAGGCATCAGCGTGTCATCGCGGTTCCAGTCGTAGGGCGTAGCTTCAAAGAACGGCACAGGCTCCTCCACGCCGAGCTCTTGTCCGTTGTAGATGAGCGGCACGCCGGGTAGTGTAGTCGCAAAAACGAATGCTGCTTTGGAGCCCTCGTGTCCACCGAAGAGAGCAGGTGGGGGGGCATCCCAGGCGGTTTCGTCGTGGTTGGTGGTGAAGCGCATGCGAAGTGCCCCTGCGGGTAGTTCGCTCTCAACGGACTCGATAACGTCAATCAGTTCGGGGAGCGACTGTTCGCCAGCCCATGTATCCACGAGGCTGCCGTAGAAGGGCCACGCGTAGGTGAGGTCGAAGCCAACGTCGTGCATTTCCGGCTGGGCATCCTCGGCAAGCATAAAGACCGGATCTTTGACTGTGCGCAGCGAATCGATTGCACGCTCCCAGAAGTCAAACGGAACGAGTCCGGCTACGTCGGCACGGTAGCCGTCGATGTCGTGCTCGCGGACCCAGTACTGCATCATCGCGATCATCTCGTCATGGAGCGCTTCACTGTCATGGTTGAGCTGCACGACATCGGTCCAATCGGTTGTGTCGCCATCCATAACGGGAATTGAGAAACCGTCTTCGGGGCCGTCGGCATACCACTCGGGGTGCTCTTCCGTCCACGGATGGTCCCAGGCCGTGTGATTGGCAACCAGGTCCAGAATCACGCGCATGTTACGCTCGTGGGCAGCCGATACGAAGTCTTGCAGATCGTCTTTGGTGCCGTAATCCGGGTTCACCCCGTAGAAGTCACGAATCGAGTACGGCGACCCCAGCTCTCCGATATCGGTCTTGGCGCGTTCCTCGCCAATGGGGTGGATAGGCATCAGCCAGATGGTGTTCACGCCAAGCTGCTCAAGGTGGTCGAAACGCTCGATAGCACCCTGGAATGTACCTTCAGGAGAGAAGTCAGGGATGAACATCTCGTAGATAACGGCATCGCTGACATCGGAGGCAGCAGAGGAAGCCTCAGATGGCGGGGGAGCATCGGGGGCTTCGCATCCCCCTGCAAGCATAAACGCCAGTACCGCGGCGGCAAGAAGCGTAGAGAGCGAGAAATAACGCGTAGTGGCCATAAGCAAGGGAGACGTAGGTGAAGTGGGGTATGCGCGGCATGAGCACAGTCGGGAGTACAGTCGGGATTGAGCCCCAGCATCCTCAATATAAGAGACGACGAGCAGGGTGTCCAACCTACACGCGCAACTCGCATACCTCCGGCGTGCGTTGGTGCTATACACCCAGTGCTATACACCCAGTGCTATACACCCAG
>NZ_JARWGJ010000025.1:0-52452 GCF_040409695.1 Longimonas sp. | reverse complement strand
GCGCAATAAAATTGGCTGTTTTTACAGCTATACCAAAACAAAAATTGCACTTAGCCTCATGCACCTAATCGACGTTGTGTCGTCATCCCCCCATGGCTATCTTTCCTGTACGTCTTACAGGAGCAACGATCGGTGGCCTGTTGGCCCTGACCCTACTGCTCCTTGCGGTGCTGCCTGCCACAGCGCAGTCGCCCGCCCTACCAGCCGACGCGTCTCCTACTGAGGCGCTTTTTCGTTCACAGATTAGCCAGCAGCATGTTGCGCTGCTACAGTCTCCTGACCCACGCATCCGCGAGCAAGCGATGCGCAACATCATCACTCTCACCCACCGGGACCGGTCTGCCTACGACTGGAGCGCTGCGGGTCCGGCCCTTGTTCAGATCTATGCGAACGACACCAACGACCCGCTACGCATCATGGCTGTATCAGCGCTCTACACCATCCAGGACCAGCGCTTTATGGATACGATCAATCGCCGCAATGCTGTAAACCGAGCGGCTCATGCCACGCGCAGCGGTTCACTCACGTATGTACCTTCGCATGTGGAGTACATCGGTGACCGCGCCGTACGCATGTACTACCATGAACGAGCACTGGCTAAGAAGATGGCACGCGATCAGCGCCGCCTGGATCGGCACTTAGCCAAGGCCGCCCGCCACACCCAGAAAGCAGAGCGCTACCAAAGACAGATGCGCCTTGCCGCTCGCCCGCTCTCATGATGGGAGCCTGCTGAACGATAGCTGTCCACTTTATCATTGTTTGCGCCCGGTTCTGTCTTTGAGCCGGGCGTTTTCGTGTGCTGTTTTGCGGTATAGCGTTTTGCGGTATGCCGTGCCTGAAAGCGTGCCGCGGCCTGCCTGCCAGCTGTTGAGCGGCGCGCATTCGACAGACCCGTCGCCGGCCTCATGTCTCTGCAGGCTCTATGGTCGCCGACATCGAGCCTTTGCACCGTGGGATGCGCCAGTCGGGACCGTAGGCCTCGACCTGCTTTTTGCGGAGTCCTGCCCGCTCTTTATTCGTGGTTTCGACGATAACGCGCCCGTTGTTGTCGACGTTCACCGCCATCCGGTAGGCTTTCGACGGACTGTGCCCAAACACATCGCCCAGCATTTCGATGACATACTCATACGAATGATCGTCGTCGTCGAGCAGAATTACGTGATACTGCGGGATGTGGATCGTAGCGGTATCTTCGTCTTTCTGCTCGTCTTCTTCCGGAGGCGCCTCTACAGGCGCCTCTACAGGCGCTTCCATGACGGCGCGACACGCGCATGCTGGTATCATCAATCAGTTGGACGTCTATTTGTGGGGGTGTCTACGCTTTATACCGTACGTGCTCCCGTATCGCGGGCCGACTTTTCGGGGGTATGCTGTCATAGGCGCGCTACATCGTGTCATGTGCAAGCTACATCATGCGGTGCCCATCCCATCCGGCATGATCAGGCGGCGCCTCACAGTGGCCGTAGGTGCCCGTAAACTCGTTATGGTCGGGGCCGTCGAATTCCAGACGTACGTTGCCCCAATAGGCCGAATCATGGCGTTCGGTAGCGCATCGGTGCTCTCCGGTTTCCTGCGTCCATACGCCTTCAAACACCGTATCGGTCGTGAACTGCCCGCGCAGCGTGCCCCCACGTACGGTATACGTGCCGTTGACGCCCTGATTGTCCAGGTCTTGCTGCAGTTCGAGAATGCCATAACCGGGCGTATCCCAGATGCCGAGTACCCGGCGTGAAACCGGAGTGCCTTGCTCGGCATGGGCCTGCCGCGACCGAACGGTAAGCTCTACGCGGCGGTTCTGGCTCCGCCCCTCATCCGTCTCGTTGGACGCCACCGGACGCGATTCGCCATACGCATTTGTGGTTACAGCCTCTGCATCGAGTCCGCCCTGCTCAACCAGATATGTTGCTACGGCATCGGCGCGGCGTTGAGCGAGGCGCTCGTTGTACGCTGCAGACCCGACGTTGTCGGTATGTCCCGCAACCTCTATCTGAACGGCATTGGGATTGGGGATAGACGACATTTCTGCGTCGATTGCCCTGGAGGCCTCGGGCCTGAGGATGTACTCGTCGGTCGCAAACAAGACCGCACTATCGATGCGGACGCGTGTTGCGGTTCCGATTGCGCCAACGGCATCTACGTCGGCCCCAGGCGTGCGTCCGTCGCAGACCTCCTCAAGATCGACAAGCTTCACGTAGTCGTATTGTGCACCGGCAGGTGTGAACGGCGCGACATCGACTTCGGCATTGCCCCCAGCCACCATCCCGACGCGTATCCACGTCTCACCGTCTTCTGAAACAGCGACACCGATGGCCTCAATGTCGCGCCCCACCTCGAACACGTGTAGGTCAGCTCCCGGTACATCGATGAGGGTGTTTTCGGTAAAGGCAAGCACGATGTGGCCACCGCACCCCAGCGTGAACACGCTACTCGCACCGGCAGTCTCAAACTCGGGCGGCCCCAGCAGCGCTTCGGGGCGCTCCGAGAACGAGCCCCCATCGGGTGTGCCAACGGTGTAGCCAACCACTTCGTCGGCAAAGGATACATCGCCCATCGGAAAGAAGACCGTTCCGCCGTGTCCATCGGGGTAGGCCTTCCCTTCTGCGTCGACAGCCTGGGCGTGCACGCTCCCACCACCCAGGATACAGAGCAAGCCTGTCAGTGCTATAAGCGTATTTCGAAGCGTCCTTTGCATAATAGCATAGTATTAGGTGCCTCTTGATCTGCTAAAGCGCCATGTTTCAGGATTCCACTTCTAACCCCAACGGTGTTTGAGCGATATCCATCTACTGACTAATATGATAACCAATATACGCATCAAAGCAAAGAATGCCCGGCACCGCGCCCCGCAGATCGCCTAAACCCAGACAAGCCCGGCCGTTTGGGGGGCCGGGCTTGCAAGAAGTTGCGAGGGTCTGTATCCGCATATGCACAGCCTTGCATGCTATTATTACATTATCAGGCCGCGCCTGGCGAAGGATACGGCCGGTAATGGGCCGGGGGAGACTATGCTGCAGCACCACTTACGGCACCACCTGCTCGCCCTCATCATCGTACACAAGCAGCGCATCGACCGGGCACACGGCACAGGCCTCAATAAGCTGACCGGGATCGATGTCTTCGTTGACCTCGTCCTCGAAGTCTACAAGGGCATCCTGGCGAATGGTAAACACATCAGGCGCCAGATTGACGCAGTTGCCTGAGCCAATGCACAGCGAACGGTCGATGTGCACTTCCAGTCCGTTAATCGTTTGTTTCTTGATATCAGCCATATTGTAGTAGGATGATTCATCGATAGGGTGAAGGGCTGCACTGTCCGGGTATTGTCTCACCGCGGTACATTACAACCCACCGCATGACACCAAGGCCCGAACGGGGGCGTTCCACACGAACGGATGCGTAACAATGCAGCAGGTCAGGTAGTGCATCAAACGCCGCCCGCGGCGCCCTCTCGGAGCCTCTTTGCCCTGCTATTCCTCGCCCACCTCTTCACGCACGAGCGATGGATTCTCATCGCCCTCGTCAGAGTCGTCGAGCAGGTTGTGGGCAACGTCCATAAACTCGCGTTCGGTAATGATCCCTACGAGCTGCCCCTCACGCACGACCGGCAGAGCACCGATCTGCTTTTTACGCATCAGGCGTACCGCCTCCAGCGTAGGCATATCGGGCGTTACAGACACCGGGTTCTCCTTCATGATTGTCCCGATAGGAGTATCATCTTCTTCGGTGCCGTCGCGCTCGGCCATGTGGCGCAGCAGGCGGCGGTGGCTGATGATGCCAACAAGACGATGCGACTCGTCTTCAATAAGCACGTGGCGCAGGCGCTGCCAATCCATCATACAGGCTACAAACTCGACGGACTCTTGCTCATGCACCGTCATCAGGTCGGTGTTCATATAGTCCTCTACGCGTGTTTCGCGGATATGCCCCGGCGTGTAGGCTTCGCCCAATGAGGCGAGGGTCCACGTATGCACCGGCTCTCCTTCGATCTGTCGGCGCACCATGCCGCGCGTCACTCCGCTCAGGCGCTCGGCGCGTGTACCGCCATTCATCGACGCGAGCGAGTCAAGCTGCCACTGCGATCCGGTCTGCCCCGAAGCCACGCGTGCTTCGATAATGCCGAGATAGCGGTCGATGTCGTCGGTGTCGATGCCAGAGGCGTCGAGTCCATCGCGAGCAATAGGCAGCATTGTTTCGAGGATGAGCGAGCGCGCTGGGCGTTTCGATCCGTCGATCCAGCTAAACTGAGACGCCAGCCCGTGTCGGGCCGCTGCGATGAAGTTATGGTGGGCATCGTCGAAGTCCATGACCTCTGAGATGTCATGGTAGCGATCGGCCATGCCGGTGACCATGCCATACCAGAAGACCGCGTTCGCCATCTCGTCGGCAACGGTGGGCCCTGAGGGAAGGATGCGGTTTTCGATGCGCAGATGCGGCTTGCCATCAGTGATGCCATAGCAGGCCCGGTTCCAGCGATACACCGTACCGTTATGCAGCTGCAGCGCACTCAGGTTGGGGATGCGCCCCTCATCCAACTGCTGGAGCGGATTGTCTTCAAAGTCGGTCGACAGCAGCACCCGGAAGCGCGAGATATCCTCCTTGAAGATCTCCGTTACCGACGACTCCACCCAGCCCGTTCCGAAGTGCACGCGCGGACTCATTTCGCGCAGGTACAGGTTGCTTGAGCGCGTGTCAACGGCTTGCTGAAAGAGCGCAATACGCGTTTCGCGCCACAGACGCTTCCCAAACAGCAGGGGCGAGTTGGTGGCTCCCGCCAGACACGGAGCAGCTACCACCTGGGCAATGTTATAGAAACGGGGAAACTCATCGGGCGTCACCTGAAAGTGGGTCTGGAAGCTGGTATTGCAGCCCTCCAGCATAATTGAATCGTGCTTTACAAAGAGCTCGTCAAGCCCTCGAATCTGATACCGACCCGCTCCTCCACGAAGCCGGGTAATGGCATCGTTGAGCGCATAGTAGCGCGGCTTCGGCGTCATGAAGTCCATCGAGAAGTTTGCCAGATACGCGGTGGGCAAGATACCCACAAGAACGGGCTCGGCCCCCTCGTGTGCTGCCAGGTCGCGCACGCTTCCCAGCAGTTCGTGGGTAGCCGCCTCCATCGTGCTGAAGCAGTCGCCGCCATAGACCAGCGGGTCCATGTTAAACTCGGCGTTGAACTTCGTGAGTTCAGTCACGATGCGGTCGTCGGTGTTACGCTCCATCATCTGTTCGATGACAGGCGCTGCCTCCCCCCGGTGGTCGACCAGAAAAAGCTCCTGTTCGGCACCGATGCGCCGCGTATCCGTTTCAAACATCTCCTCATCCAGCATGCGCTCCAAAGCACGCATGTCATGAATGAGACGGCGCGCAAAGGCACGTAGCCGGCGAGGGTCGCGCTCCTGCTTTACATTTTGTTCGCCCATGACTGTATACGCTATTGCAAAAATGAGTACAGACGTGAAGATTCAGTATACGAAAAGAGGGTGGCGTGCGCAACCGTTGTTTGAAAACAGCTTTGTATGCAGGTGAAGACTACCGTACTCGCCCGATGTCCACACAGATCACCCGTACAGAATCACCCGAGCAAATGCATAGGTGCAGGTACGGATGCGTACCGTCTGTGCGTTATGCTACCTGTGGATCTCTTGTGCAGACCGCCACATGTAAATCGCTGCGTATTTGCATCCTCTTATTCCATTTGCGTTTACGTTACTTGTCGCCATGCGTATTTCCTTTCAGTGTTCCGGGTCATGCCATTCGTACTGTGCTGCTCTCTTTCAGGGGGGCGTAGCTTTTCTGTTGGGGACCCTGCTCGTGGTACTCAGCGCCTGTGGTACCAGCCGTCCCGCGATGGAAGATACCCCCCAGCCCGAGGCGTTTCCAGACCATAGCATGACAACGATTGTGGATGCGGTGCGCGGCACCACCGATACGCTTCGTGCATTCGAAGGAGAGGTGCGCATGGATGTCAACAGTCCGATGCAGAGCGGACGCTTTCGCGCTACGCTGCGCCAGCAGCGTGCCGATTCGCTCTGGATGAACGTGCGTGGCCCGCTCGGCATCAACGCCGCACGCATGCTCATAACGGCCGACAGCTTCTACGTGCATAATCGCATCGAAGAGGAACTCGCCGTCGGCTCCGTTGAATCCGCCCAGCAGGTGCTTCCCGTACCGCCCAATGGCGACGCGCTCTTCCAGAACCTGCTCGGCCTCATTGTGCCACCGATCACCTCTGAGTGGACGCTGCGCCACGACAACGAGCTCTACCACCTCGACGACCCTGCAGGGCACCGTACCTACTCGGTGGATCCCTCGATCTGGCGCGTCGTTCGGTTTGTGGAGCGGGATGCGAACGGCTCAATTATTGACGAACGTGTGTTCACCGACCACGTACGCGTAGATGGCGTTGTCGTACCAAACCGCATTCTGCTGCGCCGCCCCGGCGACGACGTACGTGCCATCATGACGTACCGGTCGCTCACTCTGACTCCCGACTCGCTCTCTTTCTCTCTGGATGTGCCTTCCGATATCCGACGTGTTGCACTTCCGTAGCAGTCGTGATGCCTGCAGCACACGATGCGCTATACGATGTTCTACACGGTGCCCTCTTGCTCCGCCTCGTAGGATCGTGCGTGCACTGGGCCTGCTCCTGTTTTGCAGCCTCATGCTGCCTGCGCTGGCTCTTGGGCAGTCGCCCGAGGAAGAGCGCGCAGTAACCGAGGAGCGGCTGGAGTCGCTGCGTGAACAGATTGAACGCGACCAGGAGCGCCTGCGCACGACAGAGCGCCGTGCCAGCGACACGCGCGACCGGCTCGACGAGCTCAATCGTGAGATTGCGCTGCGGCAAGAGCTTGTGGAGACGTACGAGCGGCGCCTGCGCCAGCTGCAGCAGCAGCAACGCGCGGCACGCGATACCCTGCAGACGCTCGACAGTGCCCGCGCTACACTTGTTCGTGAATACAAGGCCCGGGCCAACCACGCCTATCGCTACGGACGCCTGCACGACCTGGCGCTCATTCTCTCGTCGAAGTCGATCAACCAGATGATCGTGCGCGTACGCTACTTGCGCCAGTTCTCTGCCCAGCGTCGCTCGCGCCGCAACGCCATTCAAGAGGCACAGGCGACCATCGAAGCCCAGCAGGCCGAGCTGCGCGCCTCTCAGCAACGCACACAAGAGCTCCTTACCGACGCCCGTGCCGAGCGAAACCAGCTGCAGGGGCTGCGGCGCGACCGTCGCCAGGTGATTGCAGAGCTTCAAGCTGAGCAGTCGGAACTGCGCGATGAGATTGAGGCGAAGCGGGCCTCTGTCGAAGAGCTTCAGCAGCGTATTCAAGACCTTATCGCCGCTGCCGAGGAAGAAGCCCGTGGCGAAGGCTCAACCGCTGCGTTAAGCGATGCAGCCTACGAGCGCCTGTCTGCTTCCTTTGCCGAAAACCGCGGTCAGCTGCCCTGGCCGGCCCAGGGCGCCATCACCGAAAGCTATGGCGACCAGGTAGACCCCGTGCATGGGACCACCACCAACAATCCGGGGATCACCATCGCAACCAACCCTCGTGCCCCCGTGCGGTCTGTCTTCGACGGCAGCGTAAGCGGAATCGACTTTGTACCCGGATTTGGCATCTACCTCGTTATCCGTCACGGCAACTTCCTCTCGGTCTACAGCAACCTCTCTGACCTCGACGTGTCGATGGGCGACACCGTGTCGGCAGGCGACCGAATTGCCTGGGCCGGCACCGAAAACGAACCACGTGGCGCTGGCGTCTTCTTCGCCATATTCGACATGAACGCCAGCGGCTCCGACGACCCAACCCGATGGTTGCGCCGACGGTAGACCTGCATCCGTCCTCCCCTCCATACCGCTCGCTGCTTCAACGGCAGCCTGCTACTCCCCAATTCACACAAGATTGCGCCCTGCATCCCCTCTCTGAGTGGGAACGGTACCCGCCGTCTTGTATGTTAAGAGTCCAGGCGTGTGCAGCAGGGCTACCACGCCCTCTTCTGGCGTCGCAAACCAACATCCAGTACGTTTTCTGAATGCTTACGCCGACCCATACGAGCGTATGACGACCCACACGACGTAGTGCTGCAACGTAGCGCCGCAACGCACCCAACCGGCTGTCACGCACCATATCGTTGTCAGCTTATGCGTGTGCAGTCCTCGGCGTCACACCCAGCCAAGAAACCGCTGCCGCCTCCCCCTTGACGTTTCGCATACCCCTTCGCACGAATCTTCTGCTGTGCCCATGGCTACCCATTATGACTGCATCATTATCGGAACGGGCCCTGGTGGCTACGAAGCTGCCATCCGCGCCTCCCAGCTCGACCTGAAAACAGCTGTTATCGAAAAGAACAAGCTTGGCGGCGTATGTCTGAACGTCGGCTGTATTCCTACCAAAGCCCTACTGAAGAGCGCTGAGGTTATGGCGCAGGCTGAGCACCTCAGCGACTACGGGCTCTCGCTCGAAGGAACCGTTACCCCCGACTTCCCGAAGGTCATCGAGCGTAGCCGCCAGACGGCCAATCGCATGAACAAGGGGGTGCAGTACCTCATGAACAAAAACAACATCGACGTGATTGAGGGGCACGGTCGCCTCACCGATCCCAACACCGTGCACGTTACACCATCCGTGAACATGGATGGCGACGAGATCGGCGAGGAAACCACCATTACCGGCGATGCGATTGTCATCGCTACCGGCGCCCGCGCTCGTGAAATCCCGCCGCTTCCTATCGATGGCGAGAACGTCATCTCGTACAAGGAGGCTATGATGCAGAAAGAGCAGCCCGACCGCCTGCTCATCGTAGGGGCCGGCGCCATCGGCGTTGAGTTTGCCTACTTCTACCACCACATGGGCACCGAAGTCACGATCGTAGAAGTGCAAGACCACCTTGTGCCCGTCGAAGACGAAGAGGTCTCGCGCGTCCTCGAACGCTCGTACAAGAAGAAGGGTATCAACGTACTCACCGGTGCTATGCTCCAGGGCGTTGAAGAACACAATGGGGCCCTGCGCGCCGAAATTCAGGTCGGCGACGATACCGAATACGTGGAATGCGACCAGGTGCTCTCAGCCGTTGGCGTTACCGGCAACATCGAAGACATCGGACTCGAAGAGCTGGGCATCAAAACCGAAAACAATTACATCACGATCGATGAGTACGGGGCAACCAACGTGGATGGCGTCTACGCCATCGGCGACGTGGCCGGCGGCCCCTGGCTTGCCCACAAGGCCAGCCATGAAGGCACTATCTGCATCGAGCACATTGCCGGACACGACGTGCAGCCCCTCGACTTCGATAACATTCCAGGCTGCACCTACTGCCAGCCCCAGATCGCTTCGATCGGATATACCGAAGACGAGGCGAAAGAGGCCGGATACGACATCCGCGTCGGCAAATTCCCCTTCACCGCGTCCGGTAAAGCGGCTGCTCTTGGCGAGACCGAAGGCTTTGCGAAGGTCATCTTCGACAAAAAGTACGGCGAGTTCCTCGGCTGCCATATCGTAGGCTACGATGCCACCGAGCTCATCGCTGAAGCGGTTGTGGCACGCAAACTCGAAACCACTGGGCACGAGATCATGGAAGCCGTGCATCCGCACCCCACCATGTCAGAAGCTATCATGGAGGCAACTCATGTGGCCTATGATCAGCCCATGAACCTGTAGATACCGCCTCTGCCGATACCGGTCGGCATACAGCTGACCCGTGCACAGCTGCTACGCCCGTCTTGCCTGGCTCACGCCCTTTCGCATTCTGCGCCGGGGCACGCTACGGCACGGCGGGCGTTGTTGTCTGCACACCCTGGCCTGTTGCTTACAGCAGCAAACTTCTATTGGATGCGCAGGAGCGGTGCCCTCCTGCCTGCATCGTGCCATCTGAGCCGCACGCCGCTGCTGACATGCATCGCGGCATCTCCATTTGTACACCGTCTCTTTCTGCTGCCTGCGCTCGCACAATATGCTCGAAATAGACCGCTCGGCCCCGACTTCGGTACACGACCAGCTGGTAGAACAGCTACGCTACCAGATTGCGCGGGGCGAATACGCCATCGATGAATCGCTGCCCTCAACCCGGCGCCTCGCCGAACAGCTCGACATCTCGTTCCATACCGTCCGCAAGGCGTATAAGACCCTCAAGGAAGACGGGCTCCTCGACTCGCGCGTGGGCAGCGGCTACACCGTAAAGGAGCGACGCCCTTTCGAGAAGGCTGAACGCATGGAGCGGGGCGCCGAGGTAATGCACGGCGCGCTGCAACGCCTCATCGGCCTGGGCTGCACTGAGCCCGAAATCGAAGCGCTCATGCAAGAACAAGCGGCCCAGCTCGACTATGTAGGCTTCGACCGCAAGCTGCTCATTGCGGGCCCCAACCCGGAGTTAAACACGCTCTGGGCCGACCAGATTAGCGAACGTCTGCAGCAGCCCGTGCGCGCCTGCACGCTGGCGGCGCTGCAACGCCACGAAGATGCCGACTATGTGTTCACACCCTACGACCACCTGCACGATGCGCAGCAGCAGGTGCCTCGGGCCGATGTGCTCGGGTTTGTGACGCATCTACCCAGCCGCGTGCTCGACCGTCTCACTCGCCTGCCCTCGCATAGCACCGTCGGACTCGTTACACGCCGCCGTGGCAGCATCGCGCCGCTTTCGAGTCTACTGCGCCAGCACGCCGCTTTCAACGGACAGGTTATCGCTGCGTCGGTCGATGAAGGGACCGACCATCTCAGTAGCTTTATCGGACAGGTCGCCTGCGTGCTCTATACGCCCGAAAGCAAACGCCGCGTGCGCACCCATCTCACCCCGGACCAAACCCACAGCCTGTTTCAGGTACTCATCAGCACCGACTCGCTCGATGCGCTCGCCGCTGCCGTTCCGGCTTAGTTCCGGCTTGAGTTAAGTCGGCAAAAATACGTTTACACCTTGTCATCGCGAGGAGGGAGCCTGCGACCGAGGTGGCGATCTCATGCCTTGCGCTTGGACAGTGCCACTCAGTTTGAAGGCACAAGATTGCACCCTAAAGGCACTCGCTGGCGCTCATCACAATGACATGCTCGGTAGCGGGAAGATGTTAAGTGATTGACATGTGGTTCACATCATCGCAACCTGCTCAAACCCCCTCTCCCTACGGGTTTCTCCCCCTTAGCTAAGGGGGAGATGTCCACAGGATCACGCCTGCGGCGAAGCTCGAAGACAGAGGGGGTTTGAGCAAGACAAAACTGCGGTGCTTGATCATCCTGTCATTTAGCGTTTATCCACTACCGCATGCTCAAGGATTCTTTTCTGGATCCACTTAACTTCTCGGCAGCCGTCAAGCATCGCCCCCTCTACTCGCGTGCGCCCTTTTTCTGGAGCGTGTTGCTCTCCCCCGAGCCAGCACCATCAGACGACGGAGGTGTTTCGCCTTTCTCCTTCTGGTCTCCATCTTTTTGGCCTTCATTTTTCTGATCCGAAGCTGCCCCCTCAGATCCGTCGTCCCCCGGCCCCTCACCACGTGGTGCGTTGCCGCCTGGTGCCTCTTTATCCGATTTATCGGACGCGTTGCCCGAGCGTGTTATATCGCTTGCAGGGTGCGAGAGCATGGGGGCTTGTCCATGGGCGCCGTTGCCGCTGCCATGAATGGATGCCTCAGCCACCTCAGGACGCACAGCGCGCGGACTGTATACCCCAGGCAGTTTTTCTAACTCGTCGGCGGAGACTGTCTCGGCCCCCGCATACCAGGCATCTTCTTTCCAGACCACCGAAACATCCTTGTCTTCGTCGAACGACGTGGGAGCGATCCAGGGCTCTTCTTCGACAGGCTCTTCTTCTTGTCCGGGATACTTTACCCGGCTGTGGTAGACCCCCGTCAGCATCTGCATGAACTGGGCCTTGATCGTACTAATCTCTTTGAATGTGAGATCGGTATCGTCGAGCTGTCCGGTTTCAGTGTGACGCTGAAAGATGCTCTCTACCAGCTTTCGAAGGTTGCTTTCGCTCGGGTCGTCGAGGCTTCGGCAGGCCGCCTCTACCGAATCCGCCAGAAGCAGTATTCCGGTTTCTTTGGAGAACGGACGCGGTCCGGGATAGCGGAAATCCGATGCATTCACCTGCGACTCGCTTTCTGCTTCCTGGATCGCCTTCTGGTAGAAGTATTCAACACGAGCGGTACCATGGTGCGTTGCGATGAACTGAAGCACCTGGTCGGGCAGATTCTCCTTTCGGCCCATCTTCAGTCCTTCTTTCACGTGCCGCGTGATTACCATCGCGCTGATGCGCGGCTTCTCATCGTCGTGCGGATTTTTGCCACCACGCTGGTTTTCAACAAAATAGTTGGGCTTAATCATCTTGCCAATGTCGTGATAGAGCGCCCCTACACGTATCAGCAAGCCATTAGCACCAATCCGGTCGGCGGCCGCTTCAGCAAGATTGGCCACCTGCATTGAGTGGTTAAACGTACCGGGGGCTTTGATGCTAAGCTGTTTTAGGAGAGGGCGGTTCGTATCCGACAGCTCAAGCAGTGTAAGATCGGTTGTGATGCCGAATGCGCGCTCGATCAGCCACAGGATCGGCTGTGCCACGATTGTGAATGAGGCCCCGATCGCCGCAAAGGTGAGTTCATTCCCCAGACGGGCTGCCGGAGTACCCAGGAAGAGCCAGGTGCCTATTATGACCAGTGCGTACCCCACGAACACCAGAAGCGCACTCAGCAGAAACTGTCCACGGTTCTTAATGTCTCGTACGCTAAACACCCCCAACGCCCCTCCGATAAATGCTGCAAGCGTATACTGCAGATTCATGCCGAGCATCTGCCCCCCCAGAAACGCCAGTACCAGCGTGCCAAACAGCGCAATACGCACGTTGAGCACAATAGCCATTGTAACGGATATCAACGCCACCGGCACCACGTACAGATCGATGTCGGCAAAGCGGATGACGATGCCAGAGAGGGCCACCCCCAGCCCAAATAGCAAGGCGATCAGCATCAGCGTGCCGTTGTCATTCCAGATGGAAGGTTGTACAAGATAAAGATAACCGAAGAAGAACAGAAACGTGATCATTACCAGGACCAGCTCTCCCGATAGCTGCCGCCACACAATGGTCGTAGCGGCCCGCTGGTTTTTCTCACGCTCCAGCGACGTGAGCTTCTGCTTTGTCTCAGCTGTCACGCGCTCGCCTTGCTGCACGATCACTTCGCCACGCTCTACGCCTCCTGATATGGGCGACACGTTTTGAGCCCGCTGGTCGCGGCGCTCTTGCGTTGCAGACTCCTGGTAGCGGTAGACCGGTTCAAATGTATCGCGAAAGAACGCAACAGCAATCTGCGCTGCATCTGGCCGGTCGTCAAACCGTTCGCGCAGCTGCTCCTCGCCCCGCCGGAAGGCTTCTTCGATGCCAACGAGGCGATCGACAGAGATGCGCCGCTGGATGCGCTCTTCCTCATTTCGAACGATAACGTGATCGGTGTACACCGAGTCGAGCGGTATATCGATTACGCCACGCCGCTGCAAGTTACGCGACACCTCCCCCACGGCCTGCATGAGCTGCCGGTCCATTCGTGGTTCGTCCGGAGGCGCCCGCATCGCGTCGTCGGGCTGCTCTGGCATGTGGCGCAAGGCATTGCGCGTAAGCACTTCCCACTGCTCCGGACTAAGCGTAACACGTGCATTGCGCCGCAGCTGTACGTATCGGGTTGAGTCGGCCTCGGCCTGTTCGTGATTGTCGCGCAGGCGCTGCACGCGTGAATCGGTGTACGCATCAAGTGCCTCGTTGACCTGCTGCTGCAGGGTGTCGCGATGCGCCTGGCTGACTTGCTCGGGGTTCAGCACCTCCGCGAAGTAGGGCGGAGTGGTACGGCGGGCACGCTCTCGCTCGCTGCGCACCTGGTCGCTGTCTTTGTAGATGGGAAAGTTGAATGGAGCCACCAGGGTGGGCTGGCGCCAGGTGTCGCCCACCTGTACGGTGTACTCGAAGACCTCTCCGCGCGGAAAGGCGGCCAGGGTACCCAGTACCAACACGGCCAGAAGCACGGTGCGCACGATAAGGTCACGGCGGCGCGTATCCTCAGCATCACTGCCTCCGTGTTCAAGCTGCGTGCCTACCGGCGTCGACTTCTTAGGACGCAGGCCAAGGCGTTCCAGCCACTTTTTCATAATATTGGATTACGACCAATCAGGGTAGTTCGCCACGGCATCAGCTGCGTCGTGCAGCTCTACCGTCGACTTTGCGCGCTGGTAAGCAAAGCATCTGCATGTTTGAGCATATGCATATTGATTCGCACAGTGCTCCTTTAATCTCGTTTGGCGCTGTGCTGCTCATTCAGGTGCTGCTCACCCAGAGGGCATTTGTGGGGTGTGGTATTGGGAAGTGTTAACGAGCCGCACCGTCTAACAGATCCAGCAGCATCTCTTCGTTCAGAATTGGGATGCCACGCTCTTCCGCATCATCGTACTTCGAGCCAGGGTTCTCTCCTGCCACCAGGTAGTCAGTGTTGCCACTTACGCTCGACGTGACCCGCCCGCCAGCTTGCTCAATGCGTTCGGTGGCCTCGCGCCGCGTAAACGATGGCAGAGACCCGGTAAGCACAAAAGTTTCTCCGTCAAGCACCTGTCTGCCTTCGTCCGGACTCTCTTCAGGCAAGCGCTCCGTGTTTACGCCCACGTCGCGCAGCGCGTCGACCAGGGCCCGGTTGTCCTCAACGGCAAACCAGTCGTGGATGCTCTCAGCGATCACCGGACCGATCCCGTCAATAGCTTCCAGTTCGCCGATGGACGCTTCGGAAAGGGCCTGCATAGACGGCACCTCGGCGACAACCTGTTCGGCTACCGTGCGCCCCACATGGCGAATGCCAAGCGCAAACAGCAAGCGGCTAAGCGGCCGCTCTTTCGACGCGGCGATGGCCTCTGTCAGGTTCTGCGCGCTCTTCTCGGCGAACCCTTCCAGCGTCGTCAGGTCGTTGACTGTGAGCCGGTAAAGATCGTCGAGCTGCTCAACACGCCCCGTATCTACAAGTTGGGCCGCCACACGCTCCCCAAGGCCCTCGATGTCCATGGCGTTGCGGCTTACGAAGTGCTCAACAAGTCGCTTGAACTGAGCCGGACACTCCGTATTCAGGCAGTAGTAGTCGGCTTCGTCAGGTAAGCGCACCAGCTCTGAGCTGCATACCGGGCAGCGAGTGGGAAATGACCAGGGCGTCTGGCTGTCGGTCCGGGCCTCTACGACCGGACGCACGACTTGTGGGATGACATCGCCGGCCCGCTTCACCACCACCGTGTCGCCGATGCGGATGTCGCGCTCCGCAATGTAGTCTTCGTTGTGAAGCGTAGCCTGCGAGACCGTCACGCCACCGATCCCGACCGGTTCGAGGACTGCCTCGGGCTTTACAACCCCGGTTCGACCCACGTTCACTTCAATGTCGCGTAGCGTGGTGGTAGCCTCTCGGGCAGGAAACTTAAACGCGACGGCCCAACGCGGTGCGTTTGCGATGGCACCGAGTTCGTCCTGGTAGTCATGCCGGTCAACCTTTAGCACCACGCCGTCGATCTCATAGTCAAGGTCTTCGCGGCGGTCTACCCAGTCTTCGCAAAACGCGATTGCGTCTTCAATCTCCTCAAACCGCTCCCAGTGCGGATTCAGCGGTAGACCGTAGGTCCCCAGCTGCTCCAGAACGGCGGTGTGGGTATCGGGCATAGGGCCTTCGGTTGGGCCCTGGGCATAGGTAAAGAAGCTGAGCGGACGTCGAGCTGTGACGCGCGGGTCGAGCTGACGAAGACTTCCGGCAGCGGCGTTGCGCGGATTGGCGAACGGCTGTTTCTCTTCGCGCCGCAGACGCTCGTTGAGCGCTTCAAACTCACTTTTGCGCATGAAGACCTCGCCGCGCACCTCCATCGACTCGGGGATCTCATTCGTATCGTTTTCCAACGCAAGGGGGATGCGGCGGATCGTGCGCACGTTGCGGGTGATGTTCTCCCCCTGCACTCCGTTGCCCCGCGTTGCAGCGAGCGTGAGTTGCCCGTCGGTGTAGGTAAGCGCCACGGCCAGCCCGTCGATCTTCAGTTCGGCAACGACCGCCGGAGTGGTTGACCCGTGCGCCTCCGCGAGGCCCCGCTGACAGCGCTCGTACCACTCGCGCACCTCGCCTGCATCGAAGGCATTTGAGAGCGACAGGAGCGGCTCAGGATGGGTGTGCTTCTCGAATGCATCAAGCGGATCGAACCCCACGCGCTGTGTGGGTGAGTCGTCGCGCTGCAGCTCTGGGAAATCAGCCTCAATGCGCTGAAGTGCCTGAAAGAGGCGATCATATTCAGGATCAGGGATGAGCGGGTCGTCGTGGCGATAGTACCGCTCGTCGTGCGCCTGTACTACAGGAACGAGCGTCTCGTAGAGGGCCTCGGCTTCGTCGGACGAGAGGGTATCCCAGATAATTTGATCGAGCTGCTCTTGAAGCGCGCGCGTTTTCGGGAGGAGTTCGTTGGGCATGGTGGATATATGGCGATCGAGGGATGCGAAGCACACGGGCTCTATAAGATGCAATGCCTGCGGCAGTACCGTGCAGAAGAGAGCGTATACGCAAGGCGTGTAACAAAGCAAGGGGAGCAGTACGCGCAGCTACGGGATGCGGAGCGTGTCGGCAGGCACAGGCAGTTCGCTGGCCGGGGAGGTGCGGGTCGTGTCGGCCCATGCTTCCAGGTCGGTACGCGAGAGCACACGGCGCCCCTGTGCATCCAGCGGCTCTAAGGACATAGGACGCTCTTCAATAAAAAGCGTAAACTGATCGAACTGGCCTTCTATAACGATGCGTTCTTGAAACGGGAGCACCACCGCATCGCCTTCTTCGACCCAGTATGGACGGCGCAGGTCGTTGTCGCGCTGCACACGTACACCGTCAACGTTTCCCCCATCAGCCCAGATCGTTGCATGGATAGTCGCCCCTAACTGTACAGGAGGCCCGTCGGGGCCATCGTCGAGCGATTCAGGGGCGTCATCGGGTTCTGTTGTAGGTGCAACCGCCTCGGCAGCGGTCTCCTCATCCACATCAGGTTCATCTGGAGCCGCCTCGCCGTTACCTGAAAGCATCACCAACCCGAAGATGCCGCCGCCTACAATCAGCAATATAACGAGGCCGATAACGACCGGCTGCCACGCCACATGAAACGCCCCACCCGACGCCGAATTAGCTTTGCCTCCATCCCCTGCTGTGGCGTCCGGCGACGACGTCCATCGGCGTGCTGACTTCGGATTGTCTGCCTTCGTATCTGCTTCCGTAAGGGAAGACGCAGTGCCTCCCCCACCTGTCTCCGCTGTGGTGCCTTCTTCTTTCGCAGCCTTTTCTTTTTCTTCCGGCCATTCAACGGAGAGAGGCTCTTCGTCGAGCTCTTCGACAGCAAGTTCGTTCGCGTAGCGGTTGTTGAGGGCAGCCTGCAAGTGTTTGAGCACACGCTCGGGTGGCGTAACGCCGATGAGGCGCGCATACGACTTCGCAAGCGAACGAAGGTAGACCTGGTTGAAAGACGTGCGTTCGAAAAGCGATCCGGACTCAAAGTCTTCAAGCACGTCATCGGAGACGCGCGTGGCTTCCTGAATGTCGTCACGCGACACGTCGCGGGCGTCCCGGATGCGGGTCAGGTCGTGTACGAATCGCTGAATGGAGGCTTCGGGGGCTGTATCGGGCATGCGGTAGCAGTTCCAGCGTCTGTGTCAGGGGGGTGGGGGGACCATAAAAAACGTCGCTTCCAGCACAATTGCCAGAAACGACGCAGACCAGACGGCTAAGATGCACATGGTGGAATGTACTGAGGCAGTACCACACCGTGGGATCCGCCTCGTTCTGCTTCGTGCACCCAGCCCTTGCTTGTGTAGAACGGTGTGCAATGTGTGTCGGGACACCCGGATTTGAACCGGGGACCTCCGCTCCCCCAGAGCGGCGCGCTAACCGGGCTGCGCCATGTCCCGAATGGTATGCTCTCATAACAAAAGCCACCGCCAAGGTTTCCGCAAGTGGTTCACGGAAAACGGACGGAGAGTCGCATAGGCGTTCTCTGCAAGGGGTGCGATGCTTTAGACGCTACATCTGCACAGTTTTCACAGCGCTTCGTCTTCCCTTATACCTCCGACTCTCATTCCTTAGAGCTGGTCAGACAGTTCTTGTAGCAGGCCACGAAGATTATGCAGGTTACGCACCACATGCTGGCGGCTGCTTTCTCGCTGCAGTGCTCGACGGGCTCCCTCAATTGTGTACTTCTCTTCTTTTAGCAGATACTGAATGCGCTGTGCCACCTTAAGATCGGCATGTGTATACACACGCTGCCCAGATGCATCTTTGTCGGGCTGAAGCGCATCAAACTCCGTCTCCCAGTACCGCAGTACGTGGGGCTCAAGCCCCAGCTTCATACTGACCTCTCGGATCGAGTACATCGATTCGCTTTGATTATCTTTCATAACACATGCGTATCTCGTCTACTCTCTTCCATTTCACTGGGCCGCTCATGCGAAGCCATTACCTGACGGCAACCACGGCTGCATGACGCTTTCTACTCGTTCTCTTTTGCTGCGCAGTGCACACAGAAGGCTGTTATTTTACGGTTCCTCAACGATTGTTCAAGCCTATGCACCAACGCATAGCAAGTTGCGAGGTACTACGACGTGTTCTCTGCTTACAGCCCCAACATGCATGGCCTCCTCTACCGCTTCGCGCTCCTGGCGCTCCGATCTCTCTTTAATCGCCGTGGTGTTCATATGGGGGGCCAACTTCCCTATCTTGAAAGCCGCGCTGGAGGCTATGCATCCGTTTGTGCTCAATATCTTTCGTTTTAGCATCTCAGTGGGGCTCCTGGGCATTATCTATGCATGGACGCGCCAGAATGCTTCGTTCTTTGCACCGATTCGTAAGCGCGGAAAAGCCGTGATTGGACTCGGCCTGATGGGGTATTTCGTATATCAGATTCTCTTTATCGTCGGTGTAAACAATACGACAGCCGGAAGCGCTGCGCTCATCATGGCCGGCGCTCCGCTCTGGACGGCCCTCATTGGGCGCCTTACCGGGCTCGAAACGCTGCGGGGAGTTGCCTGGATTGCTCTGCTCGTATCGCTCGTAGGTACGGTGCTTGTCGTGATAGACAGCGCCAATAGCTCAGTTTCTCCACTACAGTCCGGCATGCTATTCGGAAACCTGGTCATGCTTGTCGGGGCTGTGGTCTGGGGTGCATTTACGACTTTCAACAAGGCCGTTGTGCACAACGTATCGCCGCTTGGCGTTACGTTTTTTGGCCTCCTTGTAGCCTGGCCGCTTCTTATCGCAACTGGTATTCCGTACTGGTCAACCGTCGACTGGTCAGCTGTAGACGCGTGGGTATGGTGGGCTATTATCTACTCTGGCGCTCTGTCGACAGGTATCGCATTCGTAATCTGGAATACTGCTGTCAAAGAAGTAGGACCGTCTAACACCGCCGTATACAACAACCTGGTCCCTTTCGTCGCTGTGCTCGGGGGCGCTTGGTTTCTTGGGGAGTCCGTAACGCTTCTGCAGATTATCGGCGGCAGCCTCATCATTGGAGGCGTTGTGTGGATGCGCCGCATCCGAAGCAAGACGTAAAGCACACTTTTCGCGCGGTGGTGTCTCTTCCCGGGCGAATGCTTCGCCTGTGCCGATCGCTCCGCCACAAAACACTTCTCGATCACCGAACGAGCCAGCAACGAGCGTCGGGCTGTTTTCTCTTTTCTCTTGCACAGCCAAGTTTATTGTTGTATTTTGGAGCGTACGGTCTCCTCTCTTTCTTTACCTTTGCTGTTCCTATGCCTGACCTACTTACAACGACCCGCAAACGCCTCAATCTGGACAGCCGCCCCATGCAGCTCTGGCGCAAGGCCAAATCGCTCGGCACCTGGGACCCTGCAGCAATCGACTTTTCCCAGGATGCTAAAGACTGGGCCGGATGCTCCGATCGTGAGCAAGACCTGCTGCTACGCCTAACTGCACAGTTTGAGGCCGGCGAGGAATCCGTCACGCGCGACCTGCTCCCGCTCCTGCTGTATATGAGCCGGCACGGACGTATCGAGGATGAGATGTTCTTGACCGCCTACCTCTGGGAGGAGGCCAAGCACGTAGAGGGCTTTCACCGCTTTCTTGATGAGGTGATTGGCACAGAAGACGACCTCGACAGCTATCTCACCCCAGCCTATCGCACGCTCTTCACCGAGCGGCTTCCAGATGCTATGGACGCGCTGCATACCAACGGCGACCCGGCGACCCTGGCCCGCGCCTGTGCCACCTACCAAATTATCGTAGAAGGCACACTCGCCGAAACAGGATATGGGGCGTATCGCGCGGTGCTCAAAGAGCGCAACCTATGTCCTGGCATTCGCGAGTTGGTCACCTACGTACAGCGCGATGAGGCCCGGCACGTTGCTTATGGCATCCACCTGCTCACTTCGCTTATCGAAGAGCACGACAGCGTCGTATGGCCCGTCATTGAAACGGCTCTCAGCGACGGACTTGCGCTTGTCACCGAGCATATTCACGAGACTCTCAGTCCGTACACGGCCCCCTATCCATTTGACATTACCCCGGATCTGTTTGTGTCGATGGGGATGAGCCAGTTTGAGAAGCGGCTTTCTGCTCTCGAAAGTGCGCGCCCGTAGCAGGCGTGTGCCCACTCGCAGCAGGCCCGCCCATGGCAGCACCGCAGAGGATTTGGTGGTCCGAGTCTTGAATGGCTCAGGTGCTACCATCCGGCCCGTTCAGCTTCTTCATTCGAGGACGCTGCCGTATCCTCAAAGAGTCCGGGCGTATCGTCGGGGTCGGGCACAACGATCGGGAAGAGCTGGGTCGACGACTCGAACCTGGAGGTCGCATCACCGCCGTTTAGAGCACCTGGAAAGAACTCGTGTAGCTCTTCTGTCTCGCCGATGAAAGCAGCCGTATGGTCCCACGCTGTAGGTAAGGCCTCGCGCACAGGCTCGTAGAACGCTGACGCCTCTCGCGTTTCCGGTGCGGGCCATCCTGCATGTGCAAGCAGCAAGAAGAGGCCACTCACGACCAGAATCACTTTCCCCCCGGCAACAACGCTACCCAGCACGCGATCTAACAGTCCGAGCCGTAGCGCCTTCACTACGCGCTCGAACATGCGTACAACAAACGCCACTCCACCATATACGCCGAGGAAGATTCCGGTGAACGCCAGGAGTTCAGCAAACATAGGCGATACCTCCCAGGCCTCAACCATGTAGGCTCCAAACGGGCGCATGAACTGCACCGCACAGATGAACGCGATGATCATGCCGACCAGACTGGTGATCTGGCGCAGTCCACCGGCGGTATAGCCCCGTACCAGAGCCAGGGCAAGTATGGCAAGAATGCCAATATCGAGAAGAGACATGGTCGTATTCAGGGCTTCCTGGAATATGTGGTCATCCGGCGAGCTTTTGCTTTACCACCTGCTGCACGCGCCCGCCATCTACTTTGCCGCGCAGCTTGCTCATAGCTGTTCCCATCACCTGCCCCATATCAGCCATCGACGAAGCACCTGTGTCTGCAATGATTTCGTCAATCACAGCCTCCAGCTCATCATCGGTCAGTGGGTCAGGTAGGTAAGCCTTCAGCACGTTTAGCTCGGCTTGCTCTTTCTGAACAAGATCGTCGCGCCCGGCTTCTTCAAACTGCTCGATCGACTCTCTGCGCTGCTTGGCTTCTTTACGGACAACCGTCAGCATTTCTTGCTCCGAAAGCACCGCCTCATCCCCCGACCCATCGCGGGCGGCGATCTGCTTTTTCTTCAGTGCTGCGAGCAGCGAACGGAGCGTACGAAGACGCACCTTGTCCTTGGCTCGCATGGCGTCTTTAATGTTATCGGTGAGTTGGTCTAACATGTTGACCTAAGAAAATATACAAAAGGATCGTGTATTCTCGAATATGTGCGCATGCCCTGTGCTCAGTGCGCTACCAGACGGCATGCAAATCAGCGTATGTTGGATGCGCAACGCTGCCTGATGTTCGCTTATACAGATGCTTTCACCATTGCCCTACCGCCCCAGTTTCTTATCGCAACCCTGGGTCTGCGGGATTCTGTCGCGGGGATTCTGTCGCAGGCATCCTGTTGCTTCCGGCTACCTACTACATGATGCCTACTGCACAGCTATCTACTGCGTGATGCCTTGTGCATGCTGCCACTCCGTGCAGAGAGTGCGCACGCTCTTTGCATCGCGCGCAGCACACGCTTCCTTAGCCAGTGTCTCAGCTTCCGCACAGTCGATCTGTGCTACAACCGATCGTATTCTGTCGATGAACGGAGGCGCCATGCTCAGCGTGCGAATCCCAAGTCCGAGCAGCACCGGTACGGCCACCGGGTCAGATGCGACCTCTCCGCATATACTTACAGGAATGTCGGCATGCTGTGCAGCGCGTACGGTTTGCCGCATAAGCGCAAGAACCGCCGGATGCAGCGCATCGGCGTAGTGCGCCACCTCTGCGTTGTTTCGAGCCGCAGCCAGGGTGTACTGCGTCAAGTCGTTCGTGCCAAGCGCAAAGAAGTCGACGTCCTCAGCAAACTGCTCGGCCTGCAGCGCCACTGCCGGCACCTCAACCATGATACCAATTTTCAGGTTTGCGGGCCGTTCTGCAAGCCCTACCGCATCAACAACCTCGTCAATGCGGTCATGGATTGCTACGACCTCGGCCTGTGTTGTGACCATGGGGAGCAGCATGCGCACTGCGCGCTGTTCAGACATACGCACGATAGCACGCAGTTGGGGCTCGACCAGGTCGGGCCGACCCAGAAGAACCCGGATGCCCCGCAGCCCCAGAAACGACCCCATTTCCGGACCCGTCGCGGGTTCTGTCTTATCGCCCCCGATGTCAAGCAGCCGGATCGTCAGGGGCTGGTCGTCGGCAAGTACGTCCATAGCTGCTGCGTACTGCTCGTACTGCACCTCTTCGTTCAAGTGCTTGCGCGACTGCATCATGAACAGCATTTCGGTGCGCAGTAGTCCGATTCCTTCAGCGCCCTGCGCCGCAAGCACCCGGTACTGGTCTGCAAACTCGACGTTGGCCAGCATCTGGATGCGCGTGCCGTCGGCCGTGTAGAGCGGCCCTGCTGACCGGGCGGCACGGTTGTCTGCCTGCGAGGCTTCATGGTCCTGAAAGGCAACGCGCGTCTCCGTACTCGGACGCACCACAACCTCACCGGTGGATCCGTCAAGCAGCAGCCAATCTCGGTCGTTTACATGGTCGGGCAGGTTGGTCGCCCCCATCACCGTTGGAAGCTCCAACGCGCGTGCAATGAGCGCCGCGTGCGACGTAGGTCCGCCCGTTGCTGACACGCACCCGAGCACGTTACCCTGGCTAAACCGGATGATATCGGCTGCAGAGAGCGTGTCGGCGACTACAATGCCGTGCCGGCGCTTGGTATCGGGCATCTCTCGGTGCTGCAGGGCGCGCAAGAGCCGGTGCTCCGTATCCCGAAGGTCTGCAGCGCGCTCTTGCAGGTACTGGCTATCGCTCTCTTCGAGGCGTGTGCGGTGGCGCTTAAGCACAGCATGAACGGCAGCACTGGCATGCTCGTCGTGCATGTGGATGCGATCGCGTACCGCCTGAAGCAGCGTTTCGTCGCGCAAGATCATGGCCTGTGCCTCAAAGATGGACGCGCTCTCACGTCCCAAGCGGTTCTGGGCCAGATCAACGACCGTCTTCAACTCGCTGAGCGCGCGGTCCACCGCCTGCATGAAGCGGGCCTCCTCGTCCGAAGCGGCATCAGACGGAAGCGGCGTCGTGTCGATGTCAACAGAAATGGGGGGGTGGTACCAGGCTGGTCCTAAGGCTGTGCCGGATGCGACTGCATACCCCGAAAGACGCACTTCTGACGTTACCCGCTCTGGGTCGGGGGCTCGTTTGCCTTCTTCTCCATCGGATTCGTCATCGGACGATCTGCTGTCTGTTGGTTCGCTCATTCTGACTTAGCCGGTTCTTTTTCCCCAAAGCCACGATCGAACAGGTCCTTAAGCGCCTCAAGCGCTTCTTCTTCATCGGGGCCGTCTGCTTTAAGCGTGAGTTCGGTACCCTGCTGCGCAGCCAGCGTCATTACGCCAATCACGCTCTTGCCGTTGATCTCGTGCACGCCTCGCTTGATGAAGATCTCTGATTCGAACGTGGAGGCCGTGCGCACAATGATAGAGGCCGGACGCGTGTGTATGCCAGCTTTGTTTGATACGACGACAGTCTGTTCGGTCATGCGATACGCAACAGCAAATGCAAAAGGAGGAGAAGGCCTGGAATGCCTCTTCGAGCCTGTTTTCTTGATCTGGGAGTTTTTAGTAGGCACGCTCTTGAAGCTGGTTGAGCAGGTCGAGCAGCGCCATACGGGCGGGCCCCTCCGGAAGGATGTCAAGGGCGCCGTGGGCCGCCTCGGTGTAGCGTGCTACCGCGCCACGCGCTGCTTCAAACACGCCCAGATCTTGCATCGTCTTCTGAACGGCCTCAATCTGATCGGGCGGGCAGCCCCCCTCTTCAAAGAGCGTACGCTTTAGCATGCGATGCGTTGCTCCCGACGCCCGTTCGAGCGCCATAAGGGTAACGAATGTCTTCTTACCGGCTTGCAGGTCGCCTCCAACCGCTTTGCCCCAGTCGTCGTGGTCGGCAATCACGTCAAGCAGGTCGTCTTGAATCTGGAAGGCGCGCCCGATAGCCATGCCGGCATCGTGCAGCTGCTCACGGGTTTCGGGGGATGCGCCCCCTATGACGCCGCCCCATGCCATACACGCAGCCAGAAGCGCTCCGGTCTTGCCATCGATCATGCGCATGTACGCGTCGACGGATACCTCGGCACGGGTCTCGAAGTCCGTGTCGAGGGCCTGCCCCTCGCAGAGCGCGTTGACCATGGGGTGGTAGACGTCGAGCAGGTCTTCGGTTGGAGCTTCAGCATCGCACAGCAGACGGGTGGCGCAGCCCATGAGCCAGTCGCCCGCCAGGATGGCGGTGCTCTCGTCCCACTTCGTATGCACAGTGGGCCGTCCGCGGCGCTCAGGAGCCGCATCCATGATGTCGTCGTGCACGAGCGTGAAGTTGTGGAAGACCTCCGCAGCCAGGGCGACCGGTTCGGAGACGTTGGGGGCAACCCCGTAGGTCTGTGCCGTAAGCTGAACCAGCACCGGACGGACCCGCTTTCCGCCTCCGTTGAGCACATACCGAATCGGAGCGTATAGCACGTCAGGCTTGCGACCAGCGACGAGTGTCGAGAGAGCGGCATCGCATCGCCTGCGAAGCGTGTCTACGGGCACGAAGTCGGACATATCAAGACTGCTGTGAACGGATCTTAACGAGCCCCTCGCTGCGCATCCCTCTGAAACACGCGCGTTGGCATTGCAGGCGCGTTTCCTGAAATGCGAGAGGGTCAGGTGTGGGCTTCAACGGCTTCTGTGATGCGTGCGTGCACGTCGCTGGGCGTGCCGGTGCCATTGACGGGGACGAGCAGATCGCGCTCCTTGTAATAGGTTTTCAGCGGTTCGGTCTGGTCGCGGTAGACCTGCAAGCGATTGCGCACCGTTTCAGGCTTGTCGTCGGGGCGCTGGATGATGAGATCGTCGTCGACCTCGTCTGGCGGCGGGTTCACGTCGAGGTGGTAGTTCTCGCCGGTTTCGGCGTGCACGCGGCGCTTGGAGAGGCGATCCACGATCTCTTCGTCGGGGACTTCGAGGCTAAGCACGGCGTTGAGCGGCGCGTCGTGCTCGGTCAGGAACGTGGTCAGCCACGTGGCCTGCTGCAGCGTACGCGGATAGCCGTCGAGGATGAAATCGTCATAGTCTTCGTCGGCAATGGCACCTTCGGCCAGCTTGCGCACTACGGCGTCGGGGACGAGCTCGCCCTTTTCGACGTACGACTTGGCTTCGAGTCCGACGGGGGTCTCATTTTTCATAGCGGCCCGGATGATATTTCCGGTAGCGATCTGCGTGAGGTCGTACCGGTCAACGAGCTTGCGGGCCTGGGTGCCTTTGCCCGCGCCAGGCGGGCCAAACAGAAGTAAGCGCATAGGGGATGCGGGGGGTTGAATGGAAAAACGAAAGGGTGGTTACGCACTATCGGCGCTGTTGGATGGCTCGTCGAATACGCGGTCGGCGAGGCGGCGCGACACTTCGATGAGCACAACCTGAACCACGATCTGTAGCGCTCCACCCACGGCGCGCTGCAGGAGCCCGGGCGCCTCTGGAGATGGAGCTGCTTCGACCAGCACCGGCACCCGGTCGCGCAAAACGTTGTCGACAATGGTGTCGGCGTCGGCACCCGACTCGATGGCGGCGCGCAGGTCTTCTTCTACCGCAGTAGCGTAACGCGTGGCCCACTGGCTGCGGGTACGGGGGCGGCTGAGCAGACGGCCTACGACCCACCCGGCTGCCAGGGCCCCAGCCGCGCTAACGAGTGGGTAGGCGCGCAGCTTCTGGCGTACAGCAGTTTTGATGTCGTCGGCTTCGTCGCGCAGCGCGTCAAAGCGCGAAAAGAGCGATTCTTGCGCCTCTTTAAGCTGCGACGATACGTCTTCGCGCGACGAGGATGAGGAGGTCGGCATAGAGGAATATGGTCAAGATGAAGCAGTCGACGACGGGGAGCCGTTTTCGCGGGGGAGCGCCTTCGGCCTGTTCAGCTGGCAGAGGCCGAGGAGCTGCTGTTAGGTGCATTGCTGGCAGGTGCATTGCTGGATGATGGGGCCGTGGCAGCCTCTGCGGACTTCTCAGGGGGCTCGGAGGATGCCGAAGCGCCATTGGATGCTGCCGCTTCTTCGCGGGCCTGCTTTTTTGCTTTCTGCCACTCTTGGTAGAGCTTCGTGCGCACCAGCGTAGGCTGGCGGGACCGCACGATAGCAGCCGTGGCGCCGAGTCCGATTGTCACGATCAAGAACCCCCAGAACGGATGCCCGAGCAGCCATCCCAGTCCCAGTGCTACAGTTACCAGCGTAAAGAACGCGGCGAGGCCTCCAAACACAGCGAGGATGATGCCAATCACGACGGCGTTGAGGCGCTCGTCGAGCTTAGCTTCGAGATCCATCACTGCCAGGTCTACACGCAGGTCGACCCAGCGGCGCAGGTCGGCCACCACGCCCTGAGCATGCCCCGCAATGCGTTCCATGCGGGTCTTCGATCCGTTCGGCGAAGCAGATGGGTCAGACGCAGGGGAAGTCGGCTCCATAAGATGCGGCGTGATACAAGATTATAGGTAGTCGTTAATATAGCGGTTCAGCATCATATCGCAAGTGAATACCTGGTTCACTCTTCAGGGGGAACCGTTCAGGTCCAGGCACTTTCGCCTGCATCGTCAATATACCCCACATCGGTCTCCAGTTGTTCGCTGCGGCCTCTGCACATACGCGACATATGAGCACCCAGTCGCGTCTGTGTATCCGCAGCAAGGCCCCGCAGCCAGGACCCTCACTGCACTATCTGTACTCTGTATTGCGTTCACCTGATATTTCATGACAATCGAAACTGACCCAACGCCCAACCCGAACAGCGTAAAGCTCACCCCGAGCAGTGGCCCCGTTACCGAGGCGTCGATGCTCGCGATCAAGACCGCAGCTGATGCGGAAGGCGACGCGCTCGGAGAAGCCCTCATTGGCATCGACGGCGTTGTCGATGTATTCATGACCCCTGCTTTCGTGACGATCACGAAGACAGATGACACATCGTGGGGTACTATCTTGCCCAGGGCCCGTGCCCTTATCACCGAGCATCTAAGCGCATAATGTGAGCACGTAAAATAGGCTCGCAGCCTGATCATGCGCCGAATCGAAGCCGTGTTGCCTTCTCCGAACAGGTCGGTAGAACGCGCCTCCACTACGAATCCAGGCTTGGGGATTCGGGGCTACGCAGGCTCTTTTCATAGACAAATGACTGAAGGGCCTGTACGGAGGGCGGCCACCAATCGGCGCGATGGAGTGTGCCGAGACGAGCTACACGCTGACCGTCTGGCACGACGCGCTGCACCCGGTCGTACAATCCCTCGCGGCAAAGCACCGGACCTGCCGCACTGGCACGACCAGCCACCCAGGCGCCGGCCTCGTCCAGGCCAGCGTACTCAGCCCACCGCACGTGCAGCCCCGACTGTATCTCGGGGGCGCCTCTGCTAAACAAGAAGGTCAGGTCGTCGGCATAGGCATGGGGGGCGTCTTGCGCTTCAAGGAAGGCCTGCTGCATCTGCAGGGTGCCCGGAATGCTCTCATGTGCCGGAATCGCTCCCCGCATGTGCGCAAGCGACTCAAGATATGCGTCCGGCGCGAGTCCCTCAGGTGCCCAGATCAGCCCCACATGCTGCGGCGCACGGCCGTCGTAGACCAGAATGTCCTCGGCCAGCGCCTCGCGCTCATCGGCCGACTCATTTCCATCGAGCACGACCACTGCAGGACGCTCGACGTACGTCCATGCGGCATCGTCGTCGTTCGCGCTGCTGTTGCCACTCCCCAGCGTCAGTATGGGCATCCCTGCTGGAACGGTGTCCTCCCACTGCACAGGTGCCGCCTCCGGTACCGGGTTCTGTTCGCTATTCTGTTCGCTATTGGCCTGTGTACGAACGGCCTGCAGCAGATCTTGAAGCAGCGGCTGCACATGCGTGGTGCTCACATGCACCGTGACTCCTCGAAGCGTCAGGTAGACGATCAGCGGCAATCCATACAGCGGGCGCTGGCCCTGCAGGTGAAGGTGTGCCGCAGTCACATCCAGCTTCGGGGCTGCGGCTACAGACTGCAAGGAAGCCCGCAGGCACGCATCCATCTGCTGATTGACCGCAAAGGTGATGTGCTCCTCTGTAAAGGGGTAGGCCTCTGTTTCGCAGGCCCTCGTAATGCGATCAACGCGGGGCCCATAGTCGGGGTCAGTCCATGCTTCTGCAGTTTGATGCAGGGCGTCTGCCCAGATGACGCGGTCCAGTGAGGCCATTTCCGGAGAACGTGGATTAGGGATAGAGGCAAAATGGAGGCAGTGCAGATTCTTATCCTTCGATGGTCCAGGTATCGCCCTGGTGGAGCAGCGTCTGCAGATCGCCAGCGCCCCGTTTTTCACGCACTGCGTTGATCTGTTCATGCAGCTGCTGCTCATACGTAGGCCGGTCCGTCTGGTAGAGCACGCCAAACGGGCGCGGTAGATCGGGCTGATCGAACATGCGGCCGAGGAGATGCGCCATCTCGCGGTTGCCGCTATCATAGACCAGACAGTCGCTAACCGACCAGCGTCCATTCGTCAGGTCGACCGCTTCAAGCGTGAGTCCGTCGAGTCGGAGCCCTTGGTCGCCATCGGCAAACGTAAGCGGCGCGCCGTCTTCCACGAAGAGCGCACGGTCGGCCTTTGTGTTGCGGTCGGTGAATTCGAAGAAAGCCCCGTCGTTGAATATATTGCAGTTCTGGTAGATCTCCAGAAAGGCCGTTCCGGCGTGGTTGTGCGCGGCTTTCATCATGGACTTCATGTGCTTCGGGTCGCGATCCATGGTGCGCGCCACGAACGAGGCATCGGCTCCAAGCGCAACGGCCACCGGATTAAACGGGCGGTCGAGGGATCCGTGAGGGGTACTCTTTGTCACTTTGCCCACCTCCGAGGTCGGACTGTACTGACCTTTGGTGAGGCCATAGATCTCGTTGTTAAAGAGCAGCACTTGCGTATCCAGGTTACGGCGGCACAGATGGATGAGGTGGTTCCCTCCAATCGAGAGCGCGTCACCATCACCTGTTACGATCCAGACATCGAGTTCAGGATTGGCGCACTTCAGCCCGGTTGCAAAGGTGGGAGCACGGCCATGGATGGTGTGCATCCCATATGTGTCCATGTAATACGGAAAGCGCCCGGCGCAGCCGATGCCGCTGATGAACACCACGTCTTCTTTTGCAACGTCAAGCTCGGGCAAGAGGCGCTGCATGGTAGCCAGAATGGCATAGTCGCCACATCCCGGACACCAGCGCACGTCCTGGTCGCTCGAAAAGTCCTTACGGGTCAGGGCGTCACCGCCGCTATCGCCGCCGTAGCCGGGTGGCAGCGTCGGCTTCTTGGGCGACGTTCCGCGAGGCGGCCCGGCTGGTTTTTTTGCACCGGGCGGCCCAGCCGGCTTCTTGGCGCCAGGGGGCCCGCTCGGTTTCTTGGTGTTGTCGGAGGCCGTTCCGTTGGAAGAGGTTGAGTCAGCCATGATTCTATGTTGAGCTTAAGTGGGTCAGAGCAGCAGGGTCGGGACGGCGTAACAGGCAGGTTGGCGTGTTTAGGAGGCTACAGCGGGCGTGCCTGTGGCCTCGTTCGTAGCCTCATTGATCGCTGCGCAGATCTCTTCAGCGCGGAAGGGCCGTCCCTGAATCTTGTTTAGCGGCACGAAGTCGGCTTTGTACGCATCGCGGAGAAGCCGGATAAGCTGTCCGTTATTGAGTTCGGGGACGAGCACGCGGTCGAATCCGTCAATGATTGCCGCAAGATCTGCGGGCAGTGGCCATACGTAGCGCAGGTGGGCTGCACTGACCGCCGTGTCTTGCTCGCGGCACCGCCTGACCGCCTCGTCGATGGCGCCTTTGGTGGAGCCCCACCCCAGTACCAGGAGCGATCCGGTACGCGGCCCCGTTACGGGCGTAGGCGGAATGGTCTGTGTAACGCGCTGCACTTTCTCCGCGCGCAGCTTCACCATGCGCTCGTGGTTGGCCGGATCGTACGACACGTTACCGGTCTTGTGCTCTTTCTCCAGCCCGCCGAGGCGATGCTCCAATTCGGGCGTACCCGGCACAGCCCATGGACGCGCCAGCGTGTCGCTGTTACGCACGTACGGAAGAAACTGCGGGTTGCCGTCACCATCGGTCGTCATGTTGGCGTCGGTTGGAGTGGTGGTCTGCTCCACCTCAAACGGAGGCAGGGTGTCGACATCGGGAATGCGCCAGGCTTCCGACCCATTGCCGAGGTATCCATCGGCCAGAAGCATGACAGGCGTCATGTAGGTGGTTGCGATGCGGCAGGCCTCGTAGGCCATGTAAAAGCAATCGCCTGGCGAGGCCGGCGCCAGCACCGGAAGTGGGGCTTCGCCGTTGCGCCCATACACCGCCTGTAGAAGATCGCTCTGCTCCGGCTTAGTGGGCAGTCCGGTAGAGGGACCGCCGCGCTGCATGTTCACCACCACGAGCGGAAGCTCCGTCATTACGCCCAGCCCAATCGCCTCGGTTTTCAGGGCAACGCCCGGACCGCTTGTGCCACAGACCCCGAGGGCTCCACCAAAGCTGGCCCCGATCGCTGAACCGACCGCTGCAATCTCATCTTCAGCCTGGAACGTAGCCACACCGAAGTTCTTGTGCTTGCTGATCTCGTGCAGGATGTCGGAAGCTGGCGTTATCGGATACGATCCATAGAAGACCGAGAGGCCGCTCTGGGCGGCAGCGGCTACGAGTCCGAGCGCTACGGCTTCGGCGCCGCGCACCGTGCGGTAGGTGCCCGGTTTCATCGAGGCCGGGTCGACCTCATACCGCACGCCGATGGCTTCTATCGTTTCAGCATAGTGGGCGCCCTTTTCGAGCACCGTGAGGTTGGCCTCACGGATCGCCGGTCGGTCGCCGAACTTCTCGCGGATCCAGGATCGTGCGGGCTCAAGCGGGCGCGAGTACATCCAGAGCGTCATACCCAACGCAAACATGTTCTTAGAGCGATCGACCTGCTTTTTAGACAGATCCGTATCGCTGAGCGCCTCGCGGGTGAGTGTGGTGAGCGCTACGTCGATAACGTGGTAGCCCTCAAGCGTGTCGTCGTTCAGCGGATCGGCGTCTTCCCAGTCGGCAAGTTCCAGGTCGCGCGGGGTAAAGGCGTCTGTATTGAGCAGCACCGTACCGCCGCGTCGTACACGCGGAAGATGTACTTTCAGCGCCGCAGCGTTCATCGCCACGAGCAGATCGACCTTATCACCAGGCGTGTTGATGTCAACTGTACCAAAGTGCAGTTGAAATCCGCTTACGCCATACGTCGTGCCTGCAGGGGCGCGTATCTCGGCGGGGTAGTCAGGCAGCGTAGCCAGATCGTTGCGCGCATGCGCCGAGGCAAGCGTAAACTGTGAACCGGTAAGCTGCATCCCGTCGCCCGAGTCGCCTGCAAAAAGCACGGTGGCCTCAGGAATCGAGCGGAGCGCAGTATCAGATGAGTGGGCTGAATCGGAGGGCGTAGTCATGGGTGCCTCTCAGGTTGAACGACAAAAGCGAAGATCCGTGTGTTATGTTGTGTGTTGCACCAGGTAGTATGCGACACCCAGTCGGTGACGCTTAGGTTGGTGCTGTTGGTGCTGTTGGTGCTGTACTACCTTAGTGCTGTGCTACGCGGCTCTATGTTATGCGGCTGCATGCCTGCTACACATGTTGCATGTGCTGCATTACGTAACTGTGATGTCAGATACGCAGAGGGAAGATGCGTAAAGGTACAGTTTGTCAGTCGTCCCATTTGGCCAACCGAACGAGAACGTGCGTACCGGGAGACCCTGTCTCACACCCACATGGAATTCCCCAGACAAAGCGCCGCGAGCGAACAATACGTTACATCTGCGTAACAGACAGTGTGCAGGCAGGCATTGTATCTGCTCTGCATTGTACCCGCTTCTCTGTTAATCCCTTAATGCGTCTTCACATGATTGTTTACACAGCGACCACGTACGGCGTCACTGCTCGGGTGTGGCCCGTTTACCTGGACGACCCTTCGAGCTTCATGGATATGGAGTTTGCTTTCAGTTACGCAATCCATCTCTACAACCGCGGCCATGAAGACCTGGAGCTGATCCGCAAGCGATTCACAATCAAGGAGGCGACCGGACGGCTACAGGCCACCGAAGGCGATGATCTGGGCAAGCGCCCTATCATCCCCGCAGGCCGCAAGCACGTGCTTGATGAGCGCTGCACGGTAAGCAGCTTCGACGCCGTCGTAGAGGGCAACTACCTGGCGCAGCGCCCCAACGGCGAACGTGTGCGCATCGCCCTCCCATCGTTTCCGCTACATGCCGCCGCAAACTAAGTAAATCAGGGGATTGACAGGTGTTGGCCCCAAGATAGGCCGTCCGAGTAGCACGCACTGGGCGAGCTATCTTAGAGCTATCTTATGGGCAGGCTCTCTTAGAAGCACCTTGCCCGAGTCTTCCGGGCTTACGCAGCAACCATCTCAACACGGATGTCGTAGTCGGGCGTCGTGAGCACAATCACCTCGTTGCGGTCGGCGAGGCCATAGTCTTCAATTTGCTCAGGCAGGGCCTCTTCGGGGGTATCCAGTTTGAAGAGCGCATCAGCCACCACGTGCCAGTCTTGGGTGGTCAGATGCACCGTTGCGTCGCGCCCTTCAGCCACCATCGGCGCATAGTTGAGCACCTTCTCCAGATGGTTAACAGCCTGCTTGATGTGCTTGTTTATCGGGATGTCTGGGTCCACAGCCATGGCGGAAACGTGTTGGGTTGAGGTAGCGTGTCTATTGTCGTGGTGATGCCGAACGGCATCCCAAAAATGGACGTTCCCTCTTCCCCCGTACGTATCGGCCTGTATGGACAGCTATCTTTCGTATTTGTCGCGTATTTTGCAGCAGGGCACCCCCATGCCCGACCGCACCAGCACCGGCACCCTGAGCCTGTTTGGCGAGCACCTCCGCATCGACCTGGATGAGGGATTTCCACTTCTTACTACTAAGCGTGTATGGATGCGCGGCGTGATCGTTGAACTGCTGTGGTTTCTGCGCGGCGAAACGAACATCCGCCCGCTTGTAGAACAGGGCGTCTCGATCTGGACGGACTGGCCCCTGCAGCGCTACCAGGAGGCAACGGGCGACTCGCTTTCACAGGAGGCATTCGAGGAGCGGATCTGCACCGATGCCGCGTTCGCCCATGAGTGGGGCGAACTCGGCCCGGTGTACGGACGCCAGTGGCGTAGCTTTGACGGCGTCGATCAGATTGCGCGCCTGGTCGAGGCGCTGCGTGCGAATCCCTACTCACGGCGGCACCTGGTAAGCGCCTGGCACCCGGCCGACGTCGACGAGATGGCTCTCCCGCCCTGTCACTATGCGTTTCAGTGCCACGTAGAACCCGTCTCCGACGGCCCCGACCGTCTCTCGCTGATGTGGCAACAGCGCTCAGTCGACTCGTTTCTGGGCCTTCCGTTCAACATAGCCAGTTACGCGCTGCTCACCCACCTGCTGGCCCAGCAAACCGGGTACGAGCCGGGTACCCTGCACTTCAGCGGCGGCAACTGCCATATCTACCAGAATCATCTCGACCAGGTACGCACCCAGCTGAAACGCACGCCGTATCCGCTTCCGCATATCACCATCCAACCTGCCGATTCAATCTTCGACTATCGCGTCGAAGACATCACCCTGCATGACTACCAGCATCATCCGGCGTTGCCAGCGCCCATTGCGGTGTAGCCCGATTGCAGGGTAGCCCCCTTGCAGGCAGGGTAGCCCCCTTGCAGGATAGCGGCGCACGATATATCCTATCGCCTGCCTTGTCGTGTACAGACGTAACGCGGACGGTACCCCTACGACAAAAATGTATAACGAGCGGGCAAACTTTAACGATAGATGCTACGTTACGTGAATCCGACCTTTCAATGATTACTGAAAACTGCGATGATAGACGCCTCGGTGTTCACGTCGAACCGCTCGTCGGAGCCTTCGTCTCGCGAGCGGTCGTTGCCGACTACGCTGGATGCCATCCGCGCCCCCGTGGCAGATGAGCTGGATGCGTTTCGCCCGTACTTTCGCGAGGCGATGGAATCAGACCATTTTCTGCTTGACAAGATCACGCAGTACGTGCTCAGGCAGAAGGGCAAGCGCATCCGCCCGCTGCTCGTGCTGCTGTCGGCCAAGGTCTGTGGCGAGGTTAACGAGATGAGCTACCGGGCCGCTGCGCTCGTAGAGCTCTTGCATACCGCTACGCTGGTGCACGACGATGTCGTCGACGACGCCGACACGCGCCGTGGCATGTTTTCGATCAATGCCCTCTGGAAGAATAAGATCGCTGTGCTGATGGGCGACTTTCTTCTGAGCCGGGGCCTGCTGCTCTCGCTGGACCATAACGACTACACCGTGCTGCATGCACTGTCGGACGCGGTGCGCCGCATGAGCGAGGGCGAGCTGCTGCAGATCGAAAAAGCCCGCTTTTTGAATATCGACGAGAAGACGTACTTCCGTATTATCTCCGACAAAACCGCCTCGCTTATCTCTGCTTGCACCACGAGCGGCGCACTCAGCGTGACCAACGACGAGGAGATTATCGAGCGGATGCGGACCTACGGCGAAAAGCTCGGGCTCGCGTTCCAGATCCGCGACGACCTGTTCGACTTCGGAGCAGTCGATGCCGGTAAGCCCGTTGGCATCGATATGCAAGAGAAGAAGATGACGCTCCCCCTGATTCACGCGCTGGAGCAATCCTCGAAGTCCGAGCGCAAAGCCGTTATGAAGCACGTACGCACCGACGACAAGTCGGCCGAAGACATGCAAGCGATTGCCACCTTTGCTAAAGAGCACGGAGGCATTGCATATGCCCGTGAGCGCATGGAAGCGCTTGCTACAGAAGCGTATGAGTTGGCCGAAGCATTTCCTCCCTCAGAGGCGCGCGATGCACTGCTTGGACTGACTCAGTTCACAATTCAGCGGAAGCGGTAATGTAAGCGGTAATTTGGCAGGGCCTGCCGTGCTGCTGCTGCGTTGCCATTCCGCTCTCTATGAACCTGTTTGGGTTTTGGTTTGCGGGCAAGAGCGAGCGCCGCTGCGGCGAAAATTGAACCACGATAGAGGTTCGTAGCCGGGGTTACGGGCCGACACGAGGGCGCAAGCCCGACTGACACCCGTATATCGGGGACAATTTGCAGTCCAGCGGAGCCGATCGCAGCCCAAATTAAGAAATCAAAACAGGTTCTATCTCTCTGATCTTTCCTGGACTGCTTTGTTACTATGAGCGTATTCTGTCATCTACTGGGCACGGGCGCCGCTATCAGCGACCCTCATCGCACCACGACGATGCTCGCCTTCTCAGACGACGCACATCCCGATCAGTCGCTCCTGGTTGACTGCGGCGGCGATGCCTTGCAGCGCTGGCAGGCCGTAGGCGGCGAGATTCGCGACATGGCGGCGCTCATCCTTACGCATGTGCATCCCGACCATATCAGCGGACTGCCCCTGCTTATGGAGAAAACGTGGCTCTCTGATCGCGAGGGGGATCTGCCGATATGCGGCTACCAGGAGACGATCGACCAGGCCAACCGGTGCATGGATGCATTTGCGTCGGTCACAGCCGGGTGGGACGGCATGCCCGAGATGGTTCCGCATGTGGTAGCCCGCAAGGCCGGTGCCCCTGTGTGGACCCGGAATCCCTGGCGTGTTACCAGCGCGCCTGTCGACCATGGCCCTCCGACGTTTGGCCTGCGGGTAGAGCATATGCCCTCAGGTACGGTGATGGCCTATTCGTGCGACACGGCGCCCTGCGATGCCGTGGTTGAGCTGGCTCACGAAGCCGACCTGCTCGTCCACGAGTCCAACGGCGCCGGGCCTGGGCACAGCAGCATGGTCGAGGCTGCCGACGTTGCGCGCGCTGCGAAGGCCAAGCAGCTCGTGCTGGTGCACCTCCCGCCGGGCGACAAGCAAGAGTCGCTGGCTGTGGCGCGCGATACTTTTCCAGAAACCACGCTCGGCGTTGAGGGAAAGAGCTACCCCGTAGCACGCAGCTGAGCACACAAGCACCAGGAGCAGAGCGGGGCCTTCTAACGTCCAGAACCCTGTTTCGGTTTGCAGGTGAGAGCGGGCACCAATGAAGCTAAAGGGGAGCTATTCGCCACGCAGAATGCGTGCGTCGCCCTCGGGGAGCGACGGGTTGATGAGCATGTTGGTGCCCAGCTCAAATCCTGCTCGCACCGACATCCGCGGCGTAAAGCGCAGGCTCCACACCAGGTGCGGCGCCGCCGCATCTGCATCGAGAGCCGTGTGCACCGTCATGTTATGATCTGGGTCGCTCGCACACTCTACGTAACGCCGCGTGATCGTGCGCGCCAGCTCGGCACAAGACTGGCGCTCCGCATCCGTCATTGCCCCGAAGTGCGCCATGTTGCGACGGGGAACGATCCATACGCTAAACGGGGCAGGGGCCGCATACGGCACGAACGCGACCATGTGCTCGTTCTCAGCAACCATGCGCTCGCCCCCTTCCTCACGTACGCGAACCGCTTGCATCAACGGCTCGCCGTGCTTCTCGTAATAGGTGCGGCAGCGCTGCTCCTCTGCAGCCATCTGCGTGGGCGGAAGTGGTGGAGCGATAAGCTGACTGTGGGGGTGCTCCAATGACGCGCCTGCGCGCCCTCCATGATTACGGAAAAGCACTGGGTACAGATCAGGATGCTCCGCACGCACTGCCGCGTGGCGGCGCTGGTAGAGCTTCAGCACAGCCGTTAGCTGCTCTACATCCAGAAACGCCCAGTGCCGATGATGATGCGGCGTATCAATCAGCACTTCTTGATATCCATATGCCGACCGCCCCTCATAGATCTGGTTTGTGGCCACTTCAGAACGAACCTCATTCTGAAACGCTGGATACTTGTTCGGGACGGCCCGCACGCGCCAGCCCCCTTCCCGGGTCACAATCTCGTCCAAGATGCCCGGAAGCATCTCCTCGTTACCTGGACAGAACGGACACCCGGCTACAGGACCGGACGTCTCATCGGGCGCTTCAACCTGGGTGCGCTTGGGACGCCCCCCACGGTCTGGCGCGCACGCCACCCACTGATCGGTGAGACGGTCGCGACGCATGTGGTACGAAGATAGATCCATGAAGCAATATAGGGGTAGAGGGATGCGAAGCGCTGCGTGTCTCGCGAAACGTATTCTGCATAGCGCCTCCGCCGGGGAGGCACACTCAATTTGCGGCAGACCCGCCCGTTAGCGCAGGGCATCTTCCAGCGCTGTAGCCGCATCGGTCTTGCCGTCGCGGTACTTGATGATAACAGGCGTGTAGAGCGAGAGCCCATGCTCGGCGCCAAAATCGCCACTGAGCGGACGCGTACCGGACACAACGACGGCGTTTTCAGGCACCTCAAGCGTGCCGTCCTCCGCCGTAATAACCTGCTCTTGTACCGCATCGTAGAGACGCGTAGAGCTGGTCAGCTGCACACCTGCAGCGATTACAGCCCCTTCGCGCACAATACACCCTTCGTAGACCCCGGCCTGTCCGCCAATAAACACGTCGTCTTCAATGATGACCGGTGTAGCGTTTACCGGCTCCAGCACGCCGCCAATCTGTGCAGCCGCCGACAGGTGAACGCGTTTGCCGATCTGCGCGCAGCTACCAACGAGCGCGTGCGAATCGACCATCGTACCTTCGTCGACGTAAGCCCCTACATTCACATACATCGGTGGCATACACACCACGCCCGGCGCCAGATAGCTTCCCGTACGCACCGATGACCCCCCCGGCACCAGGCGGACACCATCGGACTTCTGTACAGGCTTTACCGGATACGTGTGCTTGTCAAAGAATGGGAAGCCTTTCGTTGAATAGTCTACAATGCGCCCGATACGAAACCCGAGGAGAATGCCTTGCTTCACCCAGGCGTGAGCCGTCCATGTGCCGTCGTCGCGGCGCGAGGCTGAGCGTACCGTGCCGGTGTTCAGTGCGCGGATCAGATCAGCGACAGCGTCGCCAGCGACGCCCGCCTTGGGGTCGTCTTCAGATGCTAATGTTTCGATTCGATTACGGAGGGCCTCTACGTCAACCATCTATTTTTTTCTGGCATTAGAGTCATTAAAGCGAGCAAACCAGCCTTCAACATGCAATGCACATGGGGTATTGTAAAGGCACAGGCTGTGAAAACATCGTCGGGGGTACAGGTTCATCGTCCCTCCATTCAGGGATGCGGATCTCTGTGCCAACAGCGCCTGTACATTTTTGCGTCATATGTTTGTGCTGCATGCCCACCCCTTCTATACGTCCGGATGGCACCATGTAGCACGCACAGCCAACGATTCTACTCACAATCTGTCGATTCCGCTTATGCTCCGTCGCACCCTTATTCTCCTCGCCCTCTGCGCCCCACTTTACATTGGTGGATGCCAGTGCTCCAACAAACCTGACATTGGCCCGGTTGAAGACGAAGAAGAGGCACAGCTCCAGACGCCCGAGGCCCCCGGATCTACCTCTATGCCGTTGTATAGCTAATGTTGTATGGCTAATGTACGGCCAGCGCGTGTACGGGTAACGCGCTTGCCGTTCGGTCCCCACTCATTCGCTTCCCTCCCCGCCTCCACTTGACTGCTATCTCTGCATGGCCATCCCTGACGAGAAGGTTGACGAGATCCGCTCGACCGTCGACATCGTCGATGTGGTGGGCGACTACGTACGCCTGAAGCGTTCGGGACAGAGCTACAAGGGGCTGTGCCCGTTTCACGATGAAAACACCCCTTCTTTCCACGTCAACCCCGACGACAACCTCTATTATTGCTTTGGCTGCCAGAAGGGGGGCGATGTATTTTCTTTTGTGCAAGAGATGGAGGGCATCGGCTTTCTGGAAAGCGCTCGCTGGCTGGCTGAACGCACCGGCATCACGCTCCCGCAGTCGGATGCCGACGCCGAGGCCGCCTCGCAGCGCGAAGCCATCTACCAGGCCCTCCGCATAGCCGGCCGCTTCTTCTACCGGCAGCGTACGCAGTCAGAGCGCGGCGCGCCAGCACGGGCTTACCTGAGCGAGCGCGACTTTACCGCTGAAACGCTCAAGACGTTTGGCGTCGGCTATGCGCCCGACGAATGGGATGCCCTGCTCAAGCACGCGAAAAAGGAGCACGTTAAGCCGGAGGTGCTGCACGAGGCCGGGCTCATCATTGAGCGCAACAGCGGCGACGGCTACTACGATCGCTATCGCGGACGGGTCATCTTCCCGATCTTCTCGCACGTTGGCAAGGTGGTTGGGTTTGCCGGTCGCATTCTGGATGCAGACGCCGATCAGCCCAAGTACATCAACTCGCCTGAAACGGACGTCTACCACAAGAGCAACGTCTTGTACGGGCTCTACCAGGGCAAGTCGGCGATTCGGCACGAGAAAGAAGCCTGGGTCGTTGAGGGATATACCGACGTGATGGCACTGCAGCAAGCAGGTATCGAGCACGTGGTGGCAACGTGTGGCACGTCGCTCACGCCCAAGCACGTGCAGATGCTCGATCGGTATGCGCAGCGCGTGGTGCTGCTCTTCGACGGCGATGAAGCTGGCGGACGGGCGGCCCAGAGCGGCCTCAAGACGGTCATGGCTGAGGGGATGGGCGCATATGCCGTTACCCTTCCCGCCGGCCACGATCCCGATAGCTATGTGCGCGAACACGGCGCCGATGCCCTGCACGCCCACGTTGCAAACACGCGAAGCGATCTGCCGCAGTTCATGGTCGACCAGGCACACGCAGCCGGACGCATGAGCACCCCGGAAGACCGCGTTGAGGTGCAGCGCGATGTAGTGGCCGCTATCGCCGAAATTCCTGACCCTAACCTGCGCCGTGAATACGTTCGCCAGGCTGCGGACGTGCTTGACGTTCCCCCTGGCGATCTGCTTGTGCAGCTTGAGAAGCAGCGCGACGAACTACAGGCCAAGAAGCAGCGCCGCCAGCAGCGAAAAAAGCGAAATCAACAGCGAAACCGGCAACAAGACGAGCAGCGCCATCAGCCGCAGACGCATCGTTCCCAGCGTCCGTCGGCTCCGCGCCCACAGCCGCCCCCACCCAACGACGACGTTCCTGCTACCAACCGCGAGCGCCACGCCTCCCCCCAACCCAACGAAACGAGGCGCCCGCCCCAAGTGCTTCCTGAAGAGCGGTTGCTCTTGCGCCTCATGCTCGAAAAAGGCGCACGTATGATCCGTTACGTGCTCCAGCACATGGCACTCGACGAGTTCAGCGAAGGCCCCGTACGCGACCTGGTCAACTGCCTGATGCGTATGTACAAAAACGGCGACGTGCGCACCGAACGCATTGAACAAGGAAAAGAAGGCAAAACGCTCCAACAGCTTGCGGCATCGGTACGGGTGGATGCGTACAGTCCATCAGAGAACTGGGAGCGCCGCCGCAACATACGGGTACCCCGCATGAACGAGCGTCCGTACGAAGCCGCGGCAAGTGCGATGACCTACCTGAAGCTGGATCGCGTTGACGAAGCGCTCGATGACGTGCGCACGCGTCTACACAGCGCCGACCGTTCAGGAGATGACGACGCGGTCACCTCCCTGCAAAACCGCCTGATGAAGCTGCATAAGCTTCGCAAACACGTCAAGTCGCAAGCGTACCTCAACGCGCCCCCCACCGGATAATCTCCTTCACCGCCCTACGTGCTATGGCTGCCTCCGCCCCATCCCCTTCCGTGTCCTCTCTGCCCATCCACCATGCCCTGAGTCCGCAGCCGGTGCCCGAGTCGCCCTCGCTCGACCATCCCAGCCTCTACCTGAATCGCGAGCTAAGCTGGCTCGACTTCAACTGGCGCGTGCTCGACCTGGCCTACGACGACCGCACGCCGCTCATGGAGCGCCTTCGGTTTATCGGACTGGCCGCATCGAACCTGGATGGCTTCGTGCGCAAACGGGTGGGCGGACTCAAACGCCGGGTGGCCAATGGCGACGTGCGCATCGGAGCCGACGGGCGCACGCCCGAGGAGCAGCTCGCGCTCATTACCAGCGCGGTGCATAACCAGCACGATACCATCCACGACACCTGGACCCATGTGGTGGCGCCCGCTGCCGAAGAGGCCATCGGGCTTACCATTCGCTCGTGGAACGACGTTCCTCCTGAGGACCAGTCGCGCCTGGCGGCCTACGTCGAAGATCATATCGTGCCGATCCTGACGCCCCTCGCTGTAGATCCGGGGCGTCCGTTTCCGTTTATCTCGAACATGAGCCTCTCGCTTGCAGTCATCCTCACCAGCCCGTCGACCGGAACCGAGCATTTCGCACGTGTCAAGGTCCCGAAAGCCCGCAAGCGCTGGGTGCCGCTCAATGCCCCCATGGAGTTTATCGCGATCGAGGCGCTTATCGCAGCCCATGTCGACCGGCTCTTTCCAGGGATGCAAGTAGCCGGCGTCTATCCGTTTCGGGTGACACGCAACGCGGAGGTGCCACGCGACGATGACGACCCCGATGACCTGCTGGAATCGATCTCCGAACGTCTGCGCGAGCGCCGCTTTGCGCCCGTCGTACGCCTGGAAGTCGACACCGACATGCCCCGGGGCGTGCAGTCGTTCCTACAGGAGAAGCTCGACGTGCCCGACGAAGACGTATACACCACCGACGACCCGCTCGACCTGACCGATGTCGACGCGCTCGCGGACCTGCATGTGCCCGACGCGCGCTTCGACCGCTCGCTTCGCTTTCCGAGCTGGACCCCCACCCTTCATCCTGATCTGCCTCATCCCACCCGTGCCCCCGACAATTCACTCTTCGACGCGGTGCGCGATACCGACATGCTGCTGCACCACCCGTATCACTCGTTCGAAGACAGCGTACAGCGCTTCATCGAAGAAGCCGCCGACGACCCAGAGGTGCTCGCCATCAAGATGACGCTCTACCGCACCTCTGAAGACTCTCCTATCGTTCGCGCGCTCATCGATGCAGCCGAACAAGGTACGCAGGTGGCCGTCCTGGTTGAGGTGAAGGCACGATTTGACGAAGAAAAGAACATCGCCTGGGGACGCAAGCTGGAGGATGCGGGCGTACACGTCGCCTACGGGGTGGTCGGGCTCAAAACCCACGCGCAGGCCGCTCTCGTGGTGCGGCGCGAATCGGGGGGCCCACGCACATATGCACACATCAGCACAGGCAACTACAATACACGCACGGCCCGGCAGTACACCGACTACGGACTGCTCACCGCCCACCCCGCGATCAGCCGCGACCTAACGCAGCTGTTTCACTTTCTTACCGGATTCGCACCGGACCAGACCTACGACGAACTGGTTACCGCTCCGCAGTCGATGCGCTCAACGTGGCAGTCTCACATCGGCGATGAGATAGACGCTGCCAGACAGGGTGCCAAGGCTCGCATCCTCCTGAAAATGAATGAACTGACAGACATAGATCTCATTCAGGAGCTGTACCGCGCCTCACAGGCGGGCGTGGAGATCGACCTGGTTGTGCGTGGACAGTGCCGCGTGCGTCCGGGCGTGCCCGGTGTAAGCAACACCATTCGCGTGCACAGCATCGTAGACCGTTTTCTGGAGCACGATCGCGTGTTCTGCTTCTGGGCCAGCGGGTCGCCGCGGGTGTACATCAGCAGCGCCGACTGGCAGAGCAGCCGCCTCGACGACCGCGTAGAGGCCGCTGTGCCGGTGCTCAACCAACAGCTACGCGACCGCCTCATCGACCACCTGAAAGCTGCACTTGAACCACGCCCCCGCACCTGGGTCCTCGGCCCTGACGGGCGCTACGTACGCGCCGACGACGGCACGAACACACGCAGCGTTCAGGAAATGTTGATGCAACGCTACGCTTCAGATGCGAGTTAAGCGCTGTACTACCGTTCGTTTCTACGATTATCCCTGCATTCATGCTTCTCCGCTACTGCCTTCCTGCCCTGCTCTTTTTCGGGCTGTTACTTGTAAGCCTCGCCGGATGTGCCGGTGACGACGGCGACGGCGTACGCGCTGCCGCCGATCCGTACGAGTACGGACAACGCATCTACACCCTGCGCTGTCAGACGTGCCACCAGCCCGACGGCGCGGGCATTGCGGGTGCTTTCCCCCCACTTACCCCGCCCAACCCATGGGTCAACGACGACAAGGGCCGCCTCATTCGACTGGTGCTCCACGGCGTCCGCGGTGAGATGGAGGTACACGGCGAAACCTACCGGGGCGTGATGCCCGGATTTAGCTACCTGAACGACGACGAGGTGGCTGCCGTACTTACCTACGTACGCCAGAGCTTCGGCAACGACACCACCGCGGTGTCGCCCGAACAGGTGGCTGCAGTGCGCGCCGCCAACGACGCCCCCCGCCGTGGCTGGGACGCCGACGACCTGTGGGAGGCAACCGGCATCCCCGAGGTCGAAAACGTGGAGGTCGACTCGCTCTCGTTTGCTCCGTAGCCACGCTCGTGGCCTCTCGCCGGCGGTTGGCTTGTGCCTGTCGACCTACTTGCCACTGTTCTCTATTCCTGCCTATTTCTGCTGCTTACTTCTGCCCTACTCATGCACATCGACCCTGACGCGTTTGCCGAAAAGAAGCAGCTCGTTGATGCAGCCGTTGCTGTCTACAACGACGACCCCGGCAAGCTCACAACCGGAGCCATCTGCCAGGTGGCTCGCACCGACCGCATCACGTTTGCCTCATACTTTGATGCGCCCGAAGACGCCCTCGCTGCGTTCTACACGCTCGTGTTTGAGCAGTACCACCTGATTCGTCTCTCCACCGAGGGCTACGCACAGTTCTCGTTCGAGGAACGGCTCGCCACGTTCCTCTACATCCTGACCGATGTGCTCGAAGAGCAGCGCGCTTTTGTGCAGGCGACCTTCGACACGCAGATTCGCTGCGAAGCTGCATTCCGTGAACACGTGCAGGCCGAGCTCCAGCGCCTGCTCCAGGAAGACACCGTTCCGGAGACCAACCGCGTCGTGACCCGCCAGTGGCCCGTGTACACGCTCTTCACGGAGGCTGTGCTGCGCATCATCCGTTTCTGGATGCACGACACCAGTACCAACCGCGAAGCCACCACCGCCCTCATCGACAAGCTCGTCAGCTTCACCGCCGAGGTCGTCACGTTTCGCGGCGTGCAGCGCGGTGCCGACCTCGCCTGGTACGCCACCAAGGTCGACGTGCTTGGCCTCAGCCGCCTGCCGGTCGTCCGCTGGTTCTTCGGGTCCTGAATCAGCCCGCCCTGAAAGGCAGATCGAACAGAGCAAGGCCCGCCGAAACCCGTCAAGGTACGAGGGATGCGCACGCCGCGCTGCGCCGGTTGCCTCCGCCCACAAACCAGAGGAGGACTGCCACCAGTCGGCGCGCAGATCCATCGACAATCTCACATCCCCCCTGGAACGGCTTCCTCGCTGCAGACGTGCCGCATATGCCCAACGGGTCGACCATTTGTACCTCCGACTTTCCGTACCCCCCCATGTCTGATTCCGACTCCAGCACCGATTTCCCGGCCTCTAAATTCGACCGCGGAAAGATCTTTGCCAAAACGGGCTTGAAGGTAGGCGCCAACTATGCACGCTACCTGAAAGACCGCGTCACAAACCGCAAGGGCGACAAAACCGCACAGAAGGCAGCCCTGAACACCCAGAACGCCAAAGATATCTACGCCGAACTCACCAAACTGCGGGGCACTGCCCTGAAGCTTGCGCAGTCTATGAGTATGGACACCGGCGTGTTGCCCGATGAGTTCATGGACGTGATGGCCCAGGCGCAGTATAAGGTACCGCCTATGAACCAGGCCCTTGTGCGCAAACGCATCCGTGACGGACTCGGGCGCTACCCGGAACTGCTCTTTGACTCGTTTCAGGGGGATGCGATCGCTGCTGCCTCAATCGGGCAGGTGCACCGCGCTACCCTCAGCGACGGCCGCGACGTGGCGGTGAAGGTGCAGTATCCGAACATCCGTAACACCATCGAATCGGACCTGACGGTGGCGCGCCAGCTGTTCGGCCGTCTTGTAAATGGCCCCTACCTCGACGAGTACTTCGAAGAGGTGCGCTCGATGCTTATGCTCGAAACCGACTACGAGAACGAAGCCGAGAACATCGACTTCTTCGCTGACCAGTACGACTACGATGGCGTCGTTACGCCCGAAGCCGTGCACGAGTACACCTCGCAGACGGTGCTTACCATGACGTTTGTCGAGGGACAGCACATGGAGGAGTTTCTTGCCGGACAGCCCGGGCAGGAGCGGCGCAATCACTTTGGACAGCTCTTGTGGGACTTCGTTCACGATCAGATTGCCAGTAACTACTGCACGCTGCATGCCGATGCCCACCCCGGCAACTTTCTCTTTCGGGACGACGGACGCCTCGGCGTAATTGACTTCGGGTGCGTAAAGCGCTTCCCTCAGAACTTCCGCGACGACATGCTGCGTCTGTGGAACGCGCGCATCCACGATAACCAGGATGCTATCGACACCATGCTCCACAAGCTCGACATACTGCACGACGAAATGAACGCGTCTACGCGTGAACGAGTCACGTCGTTTTTTGAGCGCTTTGGCCGCCTTATCGTGCGTCCCTACCGCAGCGACACGTTCGACTTTGGCGATGACGCCTTTTATGACGAGCTGAAAGCGTGCTTCAAGGAAGGGTCGCAGCTACGCGAAACCTCAGGGTCGCATCACTTCATCTTTATCAACAAAGTACTGGTCGGGCTCTTCAGCCTGATGGCCCAGCTCAGACCAACCATCGACACGCGCCACAGTCAGGACCTCTTGCACCAGAGCGTAGACGCCCTGGCATAACTATAACATCGATCTGCGCTGGGGCTTTCGAGCTGGGGCTTTCGAGCTGGGGCTTTCGAGCTGGAGCCCCGATGTGTACGCTGAAGCATAGGCAGACGCGAATGCGCATTCGGTGGAGCCCCCGCCCGCTCGATCAGCAGGTATATTCGGCCAGCGCAGTCAACGGCTTCAACAAAGCTGCGACATATAACGGAGTTCTGGCGCTTCCCTTTCACTTCCTGGGCCTGCTCCGTATTCTACATATCTACCCGGTACCCTCCTGCACGGCATCTCAGCCCTGCGGAAGCCCGCTATACTCTCATCTGTCTTACACCCACTATGGACTTGCACTCTACGGACTTGCACTCTACTACCTGGTCGCTCATTTTGGGCGCGTTATCGCTCCTGCTTGTTGTGAGCGCTACCTGGCCGGCCCATGTACATGCTCAGATCGACCGTTCCAATGATCATTTTGTGACCCGCTCTGAAGTCATCGGCGCCAACGGCATGGTTGCCACCAGCCAGCCGCTGGCTACGCAGGTTGGGCTCGATATCTTAAAGCAAGGCGGCAACGCCATGGACGCTGCCATCGCTGCCAACGCTGCTGTCGGGCTTATGGAGCCGACCGGAAACGGCATCGGGGGCGACCTCTTCGCCATCATATGGGATGCAGACACGGAGTCGCTCTACGCGCTCAATGCCAGCGGACGCTCGCCTGAGGAGCTTTCGTACGAGCAGCTCTTGCAGGAGCTGGATGCGCGCGATGCCGACAGCATTCCCCCCTACGACCTGATGTCGATCTCGGTGCCGGGCGCGGTGAGCGGCTGGTTCTCGATCCACGATCGCTTCGGAGCGCTCGACATGGATGCGATCCTCTCCCCCACGATCCGCTATGCCGAAGAAGGGTTTCCGGTAAGTGAGCAGATCGCGCAGTCGTGGCAGCGTAGCGTGCCGTTCCTGCTTGACCGCATAGGCGATGTCGGCGCATTTGAAGAAACGTTCACGATCGACGGGCGCGGCCCCGAAACCGGCGAGATCTTTCGCAACCCCGACCTTGGCGCTACCCTGCGCCTTCTGGCTGAAGACGGACGCAGCGCGTTCTATGAGGGTGCTATCGCCGAGCGTATCGACGCGTTCATGCGCGAGCACGGCGGCTTTCTGCGCAAGTCGGACTTCGAGAACCACACCGACGACTGGGTCGATCCGGTATCGGTGAACTACCGCGGCTACGACGTGCACCAGATCGGCGGCAACAACCAGGGAACGGCCGTCTTGCAGATGCTTCAGATTTTAGAAGGCTATGATCTAACCTCGAAAGGGTTTGGCACGGAAGAGACGCTGCACCTTATGATCGAAGCCAAAAAGCTATCCTACGAAGACCGCGCCAAGCACTACGCCGACCCTGACTTTTACGACGCGCCCTTGGAGCGCCTGCTTTCTGACGCGTATGCCGATGAGCGCCGCGCGCTTATCGACGATACCGCCTCCGATCGCGTTACCACTGGCGTGGAGCTGATGGAAGACGGCGACACCATCTACCTGACAACGGCCGACAGCGAAGGCAATATGGTATCGCTCATTCAGAGTAACTTTCGTGGCATGGGCACGGGGTTTGTCGTACCGGGCACAGGGTTCAGCTTCCAGAACCGCGGCGAGCTGTTCTCGCTCGACCCCGACCACCCGAACGTATACGAGCCCGGGAAGCGGCCCTTTCATACCATCATTCCAGGCTTTGTCACGAAAGATGGCGAGCCCTGGTTTAGCTTCGGGAATATGGGCGGGGCCTACCAGCCGATCGGGCATCTCTCGATCTTGACCAACATCATCGACTTTGGGATGAACACGCAGGAAGCCGGGGATGCGTTTCGCTGGCGCCACTACGACTCTACAGCGCCCACGACCTCGGTTGAGGACGCGCTCGAAGACGGCGGGCGTGTCTTTATTGAGTCGAGTGTTGACTACGATGTGGTGCGCGGCCTGCGACAGCGCGGACATAACGTGACGATCGGCGGCGGCTTCTATGGTCGCTACCAGGGCATCCGGTATGATGCGGAGCAGGGCGTCTTCTACGGCGCTTCTGAGTCGCGCGTAGACGGGCAGGCCGCTGGGTACTGACGAGCCTTGCGCACAGCGCGGCTTTTGTGATACACCAGTATGATAATGATCCACCAGAGGGACGCCGCAGCGTGCGGCGTCCCTCTTTTTATGAGTCGCACCTTGTACAGGAGAGGTGGCTCTTCGCATCTGGCTTCCCCTACATTTGTTTACGCGTCTATATGTTTATGCGTCTACAGCCACGGGGCACGCCGCTGTGACCTGTACGCATCCTTGACTTCGCCGTGAGGTGAGAGCATACGCCTGCGCGATGCCCGTAACCTACAAACGGGCGCCCCCGGAGCAGATCCGGAGGCGCCCGTTGGATGCGAAGCCTTGCAGCGCTCGCATTCCCCCTACTGCATGCTCGTATCGCATGTCTGTAGGATGGTTAGGCAGTGAGCCTGTTGATACGCGTTAGTACATAACCGAGACACCCAGATAGATCATGCGACCCATGGGAGCCGACCCGTAAGCCGTGATGTTGTTGGCATCGGTGAGGTTGGTACCGCCCAGGTTAACGGTGGTGCGTAGCTCGGGGAAGTTGTAGCCAAGCTGCGCGTTGACGACCGCCGTGCTCTCGATGGTGCCTTCGGCGAAGGGCATCTGATAGACGTAATCGTTGTGCCAGCGTACGTTGGCGTTATAGGTGAGCCGCTGGAAGAGCTCGCCGCGGGCGCCAAGGTTGAACTTGTGCTCGGGCGTGTTGAAGCCAAGGTTGATTGCCCCACGAAGCTCTTCATCATCGCTGATGGAGGACCACGTGTAGTTGCCGCTTAGCGTAAGCTCGCGGTTGAACCGGTACTCCAGCCCAAGCTGCAGTCCTTGCGTGGTAACATCCTGGTCGGCGTTAAGCCACACCTGCATCAGGCGCGCCCGGCGCGGGTCGTCTTCGTCACGCGCGAGGTCGGCCAGGGTGATGTTCGTGCCATCTTCCTTTCCGATGAACCGCCGCGTGCCGATGAAGTCGGTGTAATTGCTTCGGTAGTAGCTAACGTCGGCAAAAAACCCGCCGACGGCTCCTTTGTATCCGACCTCGATACTATTCATCTTCTCGACGTCGAGCGGGTCGATCTGGAAGAGATTTTCTTCCTGAACCTGCTGCACCACGGGCGTTTCGCTGAACGGATCAGCCGCTACGTATCCGTTTTCAGAGTTACCGCGGAGGAGGATCGGTCCGATGTCGAGATAGATGTACTGGTCGAGCTGAGCCGGAGCGCGGAACGCCTGGGCGTAGCTGGCACGGACGTTATGCCGGCGCTGTTCGTCGAGCGAGAACACCCCGGAGACCCGTGGCGAAAACTGCGTATCGAAGTTCTTGAACTCGTCGACGCGTCCGACAGCCGAGAGGCTCAGACGGTCGTTGATGAGCCGGCGCTGCAGGCGCAGGAACCCGCCGTACTCGTAGTTATCGATACCATCGCGCACGGCGCGGGTATCTCCTTCGTCGCCTTGCAGGGGCGAGGCGTTGGGGCCGTCGGTAAAGAGCGTACCGCTTGAGGTGAGCCGGAACTGCCGGTAGTTTGCTCCTACGGTAACGTCGACGATATCAGACTGGAGGGTGTACTGCCCTTCGGTGTGGTACACCTGCGAGTCGATATCGAAGACCGGGCTGGCACCGCTGGGGGGGAGCCCGAGCGTAGCGCCGCGTGCCTCTGCAAACCGGTCTTGTCCAGGCTGCGGGAGCACGCCACTGGCCTCGCGCTGCGCCACTTCAAACGGGTTGGCGGCTCCGTTTGCCACGGCCTCCTGATACGCCTGTCCGTAAACGATTGCGTAGGCTGCCGCATACGGAACGGCCAGGTTCTGCAGGAAGTTAGCCCGGTCGCGCTCCGTGTCGCTGAGTTCGCTAAGGTCGCGGTCGCCGATCCGGTAGGCGCGCTGGTTCATGAGTGCACCGAGCAGGTTCAGGTCGAAGGTGTCGCCCGGCTTGTCGGCCGTACGGTAGGCACGTATCGTCCAATCGTTGCTTTCGAGCGACAGCGAGTGGGTGTTGATGCTGATGTCGTCGAAGAGAAAGCGGTTCGAGCTCTGGTAGATGCCTCGCCCCTCCGCATAGCGATACCAGTAGGTGGCTTTGATATCGTCGCTCAGGAGCACGCTTACGGTGGGGCTGATCTGCCACATGCCGGCGCGGAAGTCGTTTGGCACCAGCGATGCTTCTTCGAAGCCCGGCGTAAAGATGTTGTTGGTGCTGGTGTCGATCCCAAATCCCTGCAGGATCGGCGCAATGTCGGCGTTTGTGCTCAGGTTGATGGCACCATACCGGTTCACCGCATCGAATCCGCGCGGGTCTCCCGTTTCATTATTGCCGGGCACGACGCTATTCCGTTGGGCATCAAAGTTATTGCTGATGAACTCATCGGCGCGCATAAAGCGCCCAACGAGCTTTACGGCAAACCGGTCGCCAAACGTCTCGGCATATCGACCCGAGATGTCGTACATGTCGCGCGTGCCGCCACGCACATCCAGCTCAATCCCCTGGTCTTCGAACGGGTCGCGGGTATTCATAATGACCACCCCGTTAAACGCGTTGGCGCCGTAGAGCGCTGAGTTAGCGCCATGGATCACATCAACGCTGGCAAGGTCGATCTGTGGTGGGCCCGAGATGTTACCGGGATAGATCGACAGCGACGGAGAGAGGTAGTCAGTGTAGTCAACCAACTGGATGAGACGCTCTGACTTTGCGCTGTTAAACCCGCGCGTAGAGAGGCTGCTGATGAGCATGCTGGACCGGCTCACATCAATGCCCTTGAGCGACTCCAGGCTTGCCATAAGCTCGGTAGAAGGGCGTGATGCGAGGTCGCGTCCGGTGAGCCGGTCGACCGTCACGGGCGTCTCAAGAATGCGCTCATCAACACGCGAGGCGGATACGATGATCTCGTCTCCTCGAAAGACGCTCTCTCGCATGGTAACCTGCAGGTCTGACGTAGGCCCTTCAAGCACCTGCTCGGTTGGCTCAAATCCAATAAACGTGAACCGGAGACTGACGGGCTCGCCATCGAACGGTACATTAATAGCAAAGCGACCTTGTCCATCGGTTGTTGTACCCCGGTATGTACCTACGACAGATACATTAACACCCGGAAGCGCTTCGCCCTCAGTGTCAACAACCGTGCCCTGCACGTTTTGAGCTTGTACGAATGTTCCCCATCCTGTAAGGAGCGCAAGTAGAATCACGCACCATGTTGTAACCACATATTTCATATTGACCACTATTTAATGACAATTACGTATAGGTTTTTGATTACAGCTTTACAGTGTTTACACATCGATTCATATTATAACGAGAAAAGCGCTTTCAGTCAACAGGCATTGGCCATCATACAGCGTGTTTAATGCTTTAGGACGCTAATATAGATGTGGATACGCGGTCTTGCCTCCTTTCGTGTTGGTATCAAGGTTCGGCTCAGAATCGGTCGGCGACTTCCATATCACCGTCTGCGTTTGTACCGTGTATGTGCAGTGCCTCAAAGCTATGTTCAGAAACTGCGGTTTAGAAGCCTCGGGCAGATGCATACGCGGCGAGGAGCGTAGCTACTGAAACGCCAGACTGATGGAGTTACAACCCTGCTGCAGTCTCTAACCTTCCTCTCACCTTCTTTCTTTTCGTTATGCCTGAGCACGCTGATCTGGTTACCGTCTCTGTAGATAATGCGGTAGCCGCGGTACAACTGAACCGGCCCGATCGTCGTAACGCACTCAGCCCCGAACTGGACGAGGCGCTGCGCACCACATTGAAATCTGTGGCCCACCGCGATGACGTCCGTGCTATTCTGCTGCACGCTGCAGGCTCAACGTTCTGCGCGGGCGCTGACCTCCAGTTTTTGCATCCTTCGCCAACTCCCGAAGAGATTCAGACGCACGTACTGGATCGCTATGCTCCGCTGGTACGCCAGATCGTAGACAGCCGCGTCCCGGTTGTCGCTGCGCTCAATGGCTCTACTGCCGGAGCAGGCCTCGCAATTGCACTGGCCTGCGACCTGCGCCTGATGGCCGACGATGCCGTGTTTGTGGCAGGCTTTAG
>NZ_JARWGJ010000024.1:0-17698 GCF_040409695.1 Longimonas sp. | reverse complement strand
TGGGGTGCGATCTCAGGCGTTACTTGCAGGGATTCATCCCGCTTGCAGGGCACAAGATCGCACTCTACAAGATCGCACTCTAAAAGCACTTCCTCGCTGCGCTCACAGCGCCACGTCGCTAACGCTCCTCGCAATGACATGATCGAAGATACTTTTGTCGGCCTACTTAACGTTCTTTGCCCCCAGTCTACTTCGACCGGTGCTATGTCACACACTCCTGATTTTCTGATTGTTGGACTCGGTAATCCCGGTCCAGAATACACCGACACGCGCCACAACGTAGGAATGCAGGTCGTAGCCCTGCTGGCAGAGCGTCTTGATGCTTCGCTGCAGAAAGTGACCGAAGCATCAGCTCGTATAGGACAGGCACGTCACAAAGACGTGGAGATAGCTCTTGCTCAGCCGCTTACGTACATGAATCGCAGCGGGCATGCTGTGAAGGCGCTGATCGACCGGTTCGCGCTTACTCCGCAAGCCCTTCTGGTTATCGTAGACGATCTGCACCTGGACACCGGGCAGCTTCGCCTGCGTCCGGGAGGGAGTAGTGGCGGACACAACGGCGTGTCGGATATTGCAAGGCAGATTGGCACGACCGACTTTCCGCGTCTGCGTATCGGAATTGGAAAAAAGTATGCACGGGGCGAACAGGCCAACTACGTGCTCAGTCCGTTCTCCGCGCAGCAACAGCCTTTGATCGAAGAGGCACGCATTCGGGCGGGCAGTGCTGCGCTCTGTGCAGCCACGAAGGGGCTCGATGCCGCGATGAACCGTTATAACGGATAGCTACGCTGCGTATCCCCCAGAACCGTACAAATGTACGGGCAGCGTAGGGCGGAGGTTGGAGTCAGCCCGCAATCAGCAGAATTAGGGCAGGCACAGGCCGGGATGATGCCGCGCCAATCCTATATTTTGTTGAATCATTGCAAGAAAGCGGCGTGCCCGTTGTTTGTGGGCGCTGCGTCTGCTACATTAGAATCAACCCAAACAAAGGGTGCGCATGGCAGCATAGCGCGCGGCCCCCGCATGGCAGCGCTTCCATTGTGCCAAAGCACGCCCCTCCTGATCGACTCCCAGATGCTGAATAGCTGCACTCCGATATGGCGAAGGTAGACGTCTCGATGCCCAAGATGGGCGAGAGTATTACAGAAGGTACGGTCATTGTCTGGCATAAACAGCCCGGCGATGAGGTAGAGCAAGATGAAACGCTGCTCGAGATTGGCACCGACAAGGTCGACACCGAGGTGCCCTCGCCGGCAGCCGGTGTGCTCGACGAGATCCTGGTTGAAGAAGGCGATACCGTTGAAGTGGGCACGATCATCGCCCGCCTTGAAACGGAGGCCGAGGCCGCAGGCGATGCCGCCCCATCCGGCGAAGCGCCCGATGAGGCCGGTGCTTCTGAGGAGGCTGCCACCTCCGACGCGCCTGCTTCGGCGCCTGCCGAAGAGGCTGGAGGCGACGAACCAAGCGGTGCTCCCGAAGGAGATACCGAAGACGTGGAGGTCGTCATGCCCAAGATGGGCGAGAGCATCACTGAGGGGACGATCATTGCCTGGTTTAAAGACGTGGGCGATCCGATTGACCTCGACGAAACGCTGCTTGAGATTGGCACCGACAAGGTCGACACCGAAGTGCCTTCGCCGGCAGCCGGTGTGCTCAAAGAGCGGCTCGTTGAGGAAGGCGATACCGTTGAGGTCGGCACCGTCATCGCCGTAGTTGGCGCTGAGGCCAGTGCTTCCGACGGAAGCTCGGCCAGTACATCCGCTCCGGATACGGAACGCGTATCTGATGGAGGCGACACAGCGCCTTCTGCACGCCAAACCGGCCCCGAACCGGTGACTGACCACGGACGCCCGCCTGAGCCGGTCGAAGACGACGGACGGCCCATTCAGCGGCGCGGTGAAGACGGACAGTTCTTCTCGCCGCTGGTGCGCTCTATCGCTGAAACAGAAGGGCTCAGCATGAGCGAGCTGGAGTCGATCGATGGCTCGGGACGCGAGGGGCGCGTAACGAAAGACGATGTGCTCAGCTACCTTGAGTCGCGTGAGCTTGAAGGCGCCCGCGAAGAAGCAACATCGGGCGACAGCGCACCTGCTAAAGAGGCGGCTCCCGCTCAGCCCACACCAACCCGCAGAGCCCCTGCGTCGTCTGCTCCGGAGCGCGGCGTCTACAAAGTTGAGGCTGGCCCCAGCGAAGAGGAGCTGAAGCAGCAGTATGGCGACCGCATCGAAGTGGTCGAGATGGATCGGATGCGCAAGATCACAGCCGAGCATATGGTGCGCTCCAAAGCCACCTCGGCCCACGTCACCTCTTTTGCCGAGGCCGATGTAACAGGCCTCGTCAAGTTCCGCAACCGTCACAAAGAGGCGTTCCTGGAGCGGGAGGGCGCGAAGCTCACGTTCACGCCGTTCTTTGTACGGGCGGCTGTTGAAGCGCTGCGCGACCATCCGACACTCAACGCCTCGGTTGAGGGCGATAAGATCGTACAGAAGAAAGATTACCACATTGGCATTGCCGTTGCCATCGGGAAGAAAGGACTGCTCGCGCCGGTGATTCGGAATGCAGGCGACCTGAACGTGTCTGGGCTCGCGCGCAAGATGGCCGATACGGCACAGCGCGCCCGTTCGAAGCAGCTGCAGCCCGATGAACTGCAAGGGGGCACCTTCACAGTAACCAACATCGGCTCGCTGGGCTCGCTCATGGGTACGCCGGTCATCAACCAGCCACAGGTTGGGATTCTGGCTACCGGCGCCATCAAAAAGCGCCCGGTTGTTGTGGAAGATCCCGACATGGGCGATGTGATTGCTGTGCGCCACATGATGTACCTGTCGCTCTCTTACGACCATCGCATCGTCGACGGCGCTCTCGGTTCCAGCTTCCTGCATCGCTGTGTGGAAGTGCTCGAATCCTACTCGGCCGACGATGAGCTGTAAAGCAGCAGTCAACGTTCTGTACAGCTCTATAGCAGTTTTATAGCAGCGGAACACCCGTTCTCATAAAAGGGCGGGTGTTCTTTTTTTGTGGTACCAGGCTTTTGGGAGCGGCGCCGCGCGCGGTGGATCCCGTAGTGCATCTCACAACGCATTTTATAATGCATCCATCACGACGGTAGCGCGTTGACTTTGTGCTATACAACCTTGCCGCGTTTACTGCTTTGCCTGGACCGCTGCACTTATGCCGCCTGATGCTTCCGACGCCCCGCTCGAACTATCGCTTCGCGAGCTGCGCCACCATCTCGATATCTTCTTTAACGAGTACCTGAGCGATAAAAGCGACGAGACGGTTGGCACGTATCGCCGCTCGCTGAACACCTTTCAGAAGTGGTACATCCGCCAGAAGGGGCGATTCCAGTTTACCGAAGACGACATCCGGGCGTACAAACAGTACCTGGCCGAAGAGCGTGATCTCAGCCAGGTATCGGTGTCTACGTACCTCACAGCCCTGCGGCGTCTCTGCCAGTACCTGGTCGACACCGGCCGGCTCGAAATAAATCCGGCCAAGGCCGTGAAAGGCAACCGGCGCCCCGACACGCACACGCGCAAAGTGCTCACAGAAGCCGATATCGAGGCCCTCCTCGACGTGCTGGGCAGCACCACGCCCATTGATAAGCGCGACACGGCGATTGTTTACTGTATGCTCTATGCGGGCATGAGCGAGATCGAGCTGGTGCGGGCTGATGTCGGCGATGTCGAGCATACGCTTATGGGGCCGGTGCTGCGGGTGCAGGGAAAAGGCCGCACGGTCAAAGACGAGCAGGTGCCGCTCGACCCGCCTGTTTTGGAGCGCATCGAAGCATACGTGCGAGCCCGCGAGCGCCCGCATCCCGATGCGCCGCTCTTTATCTCACACGGACGCCGATCGGCAGGCAAGCGTCTTAAAACACGATCGATCCGCGGCCGCATCAACCAGCATCTGAAAGCAGCAGAGATCAAGCGCCCGGGCATCACCCCCCACAGCCTCACGCACACCGCCGCACTCATCTGGCTAAATCGCGGGATGCCTCTGGAGCAGGTGAAAGAGCGCATGCGCCACGGCACACTCGACACGACCATGATCTATTACAAGAAGCAAGGGCTTCTTAAGCGCGATCCGGAGGAGCTACGCGAAATGGATCTGTAGCAGCTGCATGAGAAGCGGCACATCATACCACCTGTGCGAGGTGGACAACTGACCGCACAACGCCTGCGCATCCCCACGGACCGAAGTCTGACCGGTTAAGACCAGCTGGCAACGTGAATTCGGTTTCCTGTAGGGGCAGCCCATCGGAGCCGCTCGCAGCGCCCCGACCGCAGGGAGGAAGTACTCCTGGGGCGCCCAAATTAAGAAATCAAAACAGGTTCTTAGTGGGTAGAGGGATGCGCACGCTCTGCCGCACTGAATAATTATCACGGGTCTTTGAACGCCCTCTCTTCGTTGAAAGACACCTCTCAAGACGGACCCAGCTGCAGGCTAATCTGGTGAAGTCCGCCAAACGAAGACCACGACGTGTACGCGTAATCGGCACGAAGGGGGCCAACGGCGATACCAAATCCGCCTCCGAAGCCCGCCCAGTCGAGGCGGTCGTTCAGCACGAGTTCGCGGCTGCGGCGGTGGTTGTAGCCTGTGCGCAGCGTGAGCACATCGCCGAGATAGGCCTCTATGCCAAAGGTGAGGTGGGCCAACGCCTGCCCGGCTGTCCCCTCGTCGGGAAGCACGGTGCCTGCGTTGTGCAGGTCATAGCCTGTAATCGATAGCTGCACGGGCACATGAGAGAGCTGCTTAGCTACGCCGATGCGCCAGTCGAAAGGGAGCGAAGTACGCTCGATGCCGAAGCTGCTGAACGCACGCCCCACATGGTGTACAGATGTAGCGACAGACCACTGACGTTCTGGCCAGTGAGCATGCATGCCAGCGTCAACCGCTGCAGCGGTGGCCCGGGCAGACTCGATTGCCGAGTAGAGAAGGTGCACATTGACCCCGTACCGCAGGCGATCGGTTGCGCGCGCAGCCAGTCCAGCAGTTAGAGCTACGTCGCGCGCCTGAAAGTCACCAGTGGGTACGCCCGCCGCGTCACGCCCGTCAAACGTACCCCAGTCCACATAGCGCACCCCGGCACTGACGGTCGCCACCGATTCGACATGATAGCTGTACGCGAGGGTACCTACCTGACTGTCGGCAATAAAATCGGTGTACGAAGCCAGTAGGTGTCCGCCCGAATCGGTGCTGGCCAGGGCCGGGTTGTAGTAGAAGGCCGTAGCGTCGTCATCAGAAACGGCAGTCAGGCTACTACCCAGCGCGGCGCCCCGCGCAGAGGGATCGAGACGCAGAAACCCGAACTCAGAAAGCGATCCTCCAAGCTGGGCATAGGCTGTGCCCACGCCACTCCCGGCCCCTGCAAGCAGTCCGCAGAGCAGTATCCATACGACACGGAGAGAAATAGACATACAGCCTCAAAGCAGAAATTACGGCAAAGCGGTGCGGACGGGCAAATACAGGGCGCCTGCAGACAGGCAGGGCCGAACCTTGTGAGGGGCTTTAGCCACGGCAGCGTGTCTATAACTTGCAGGATGGCGCCCTGTTGCCCGCCTCTGCTTCATAGACCAGTGCATTCTATATCTATCGTATTCTATCGCATGCATTGCCTTTCGGGGAAGGAACGTAGTGCCTTGAGGCGGGGCATACAAAAAAAGCATATGTAAAACAAAGAATAGCAGGGCCGGCCTGTGGGGAACGGACGGGTGTTGGTTGCGTGCCATCACGGCACAGCAGATGGAAGCCCGAAGTTAACACCAGGAATCAAAACGAGCTTCCGAGAGCGAAACGCTCGTTGTTTGTGTGGGGCGCCTTCGAGGGCTGTAACGGCCTCTGCGGCGTCTCCTGAACTGTTCGCTGACGTACCTACGTTCTTCCTCCCCCTCTATGTTTGAGTGGCTAACCAACCTGTTTGGCGATCCAAACAAGCGCAAGCTAAAGAAAATCTGGCCGATCGTTGACGAGATCAACGAAATCTATGATGGCCTTCAAGACCTCACCGAAGAGGAGCTGCGTGGCAAAACGGAGGCCTTCAAGAAACAGCTACGCGATGCCGTTGCTGACATTGAGGCCCGCCAAGAAGAAATCCATGAGCGCCTGCGCAAGGCGCCGAGTGCAGCCACTGCTGAGCTCATGCGTGAGGCAGACGTTGGCGGAGATGGCCAGCCTGCATCGTCTGAGTTCGACAGAGAGCCGCTCTCCCTTGACGAGCGCGAAGACCTCTACGACGAGCTGGATGAGCTCGAAGAGGAGTGGCTTGCCATCACAGAAGAAGAGATGGACGCGCTTCTGCCTGAGGCGTTTGCGGTCATGAAAGAGACCTGCCGCCGCATGCTGGGGGAAACCTGGCAGGCTGGTGGTACCAAGGTTGAGTGGGACATGGTGCCGTACGATGTGCAGCTTCTGGGGGGCGTAGTGCTGCATCGTGGCAACATCGCGGAGATGAAAACCGGTGAAGGAAAAACGCTGGTTGCGATCTTGCCCCTCTACTTGAACGCGCTTGCAGAGCGCGGCTGCCACCTGGTTACGGTGAACCCGTATCTGGCAGAGCGCGATGCGGAGTGGATGAAGCCGCTCTTCGAGTACCATGGCCTCACGGTAGACGTAATCGACCGGTACAAGCCCCACTCGCAGGAGCGCCGCGCGGCCTACCAGTCCGACATCACGTACGGCACGAACAACGAGTTTGGGTTTGACTACCTGCGCGACAACTCGTTTGTGGTGCGTCCCGACCAGTTGCAGCAGCGCCGGCATCACTTTGCCATCATCGACGAGATCGACTCGGTCTTGATTGATGAGGCACGTACCCCGCTTATCATTAGTGGTCCGGTACCCGACCAAGAGAATGACCAGTATCAGGAATGGCGTGATCCTGTCGAAAAGGTAGTAAGCGCGCAGAAGCGGCTGGTGAAACAGCTCACACGCGAGGCACGCGACCTGCTGCAGAAACGAGACCAGGCCCAAGAGGCAGGCGACAAAAAGGAGGCCCGTGAGCTCGAAGAAGACGCCGGGCTGGCGCTGCTTCGCGCCTCACGTGGGTATCCCCGCCTCGACGATCTGCAGTCGCTGCTGCAAGAGCAAGGCGTGGAGCGACTCCGCCAGAAGACGGAGTACTTCTACCTGCAGGAGAACGCGAAGAATATGCCCTTCGTAGATCAGGAGCTCTATTTCGCGCTTGATGAGAAGCAGCGCAGCGTAGAGCTTACAGCCAAAGGGCGGCAGTACATCGCGAAAATCATGGGGGAAACAGAGGACCTCTTTGTTCTTCCCGTGATCGGCGAAGAAATCGCCGAGCTCGAAGACGCCCACGACGAGCGCGTGCGCAAGCTGGAAGAAGAGATGCGTAGCCGCACCGACCTATCGAGCGAGAAGCGTGACAAACAGCTCGTGAGCAAGAAGCAGGATATGCAGACCGAGCTGCAGGAGAAAAAACGTGAGCTCTACAACACGTACTCCGAACGTGCCGAGGTGCTGCACGCCATTGAGCAGCTTCTGAAGGCGTTTACGCTGTACGAGCGCGACATGGAGTATATCGTGCAAGATGACAAGGTGCAGATTGTGGATGAGCACACCGGTCGTGTGCTTGACGGACGCCGCTACTCGCAGGGGTTGCACCAGGCGATTGAGGCAAAAGAAGAGGTTGAGGTGCAGTCAGCCACGCAGACGTACGCGTCGGTTACGCTGCAGAACTACTTCCGCATGTATGACAAGCTCTCAGGCATGACGGGTACGGCTGAGACCGAGGCCGAGGAGTTTGGCGAGATCTACGACCTGGAGGTTATCGTTGTACCGACGAACGAGCCCATTCGCCGCGACGACAAAGATGACCTGGTCTTTCGGACCCGACGCGAGAAGTACAACGCAGTCATCGATAAAGTCAAAGAATACAACGAGAAAGGCCAGCCCGTGCTGGTTGGTACTGCTTCGGTTGAGGTGTCGGAGCAGATCAGCCGCATGATGAAGCGCCAGGGACTGCGTCATAACGTGCTGAACGCCAAGCAGGATCGGGCCAAGCAAGAGTCGCAGATCGTTGCCGAGGCCGGGCAGAAAGGCGCAATCACCATTGCGACCAACATGGCGGGCCGTGGTACCGACATTAAGATATCAGACGAGGTGCGTGATCTGGGCGGACTCGCCATTATAGGCTCGGAGCGCCACGAAAGCCGTCGCATCGACTTGCAGCTGCGTGGCCGTTCTGGGCGCCAGGGCGATCCGGGAGAGAGCCAGTTTTACGTCTCGCTCGAAGACGACCTGATGCGCATGTTTGGCTCCGACCGCGTGGCCAAGGTCATGGACCGTATGAACCTTGAAGAGGGGGCTGTGATCACGCACCCGTGGATCAACAAGAGCATCAAGCGGGCACAGAGCAAGGTCGAGCAGAACAACTACGCGATTCGTAAGCGTCAGCTGGAGTACGATGACGTGCTGAACGCACAACGTGAGGTCATCTACAAACGCCGTCGCCAGGCGCTCACCGGCGACCGCTTTCACGGGCAGATGCTCTCAATGCTCTATGAGCTTAGCGAGGCCATTGTGGAGCAGTACTACGGCGAAGGGAATATCGCCGGGCTGCGCGAGGAGCTACTCCGTGTGCTTGCCTTCGACTTTGAGATCGACCGCGAAACCTTCGTGATGCTGGGCGAAGATGGCGTTGCAATGCGCGTCTTCGAAGAAGCGAGCGAACACTACCAGCAGAAGCGACAGGCGCTGGCTACCCCGTTCTACAACCGTTTGAAAGCACTGAAAGAGGAGCGCGGTGAAGATACGCCTAACCAGGTGTATGTCGACTTTACCGACGGACAGCGCCTGCTGCGCGCTGTTGCTGATGTCGAAGATGCGCTTGACACAGACGGCGAAGAGATCAACGATGCGCTTGAGCGTACCGCCATGCTTTCCACGATCGACAGCAAATGGACGGAGCACCTGCGCGAGCTTGACGAGCTCAAGGAAGGTATCGGGCTGCGCTCCTACGGGCGTAAAGATCCCGTTGTGGAGTACAAGATGGAGGCCTTCGACCTTTTTGCTGATATGATGGAAGAGATCGGCAAAGATGTTGTATCGCTGGCCTTCCGCTCCGGACCCATTGTCGACGATGGCACCCCGCAGAGCGGTGCGAGCGAGCCGCAGAGTCGTCTCGACCGCCGCCGCGCAAAAACGCAGCACGACTCCGCCGAACCCTCGTATGGCGTTAAAGCCGGACAGGGGAGCGACAGCGCTGCCGAACGCGATCCTTCTGTTGATAAGCAGGCTCCCGTCACCGTTGCTGACGAGCCCGGGCGCAACGACGTGGTCAAAATCCGCAACAACAGCACGGGCGAGACCGCAGAGATGAAGTACAAATACGCCAAGAAGAAGATTAAGAAGGGATGGTCAATGATCTCATAGAGCGCACGTGCGGACGCGGAGCAACGCGCTGGTCAACGTGATGGATTAATATCTTGTGTTGTAGGGTACTTGTGTTGTAAACTGTATGTACACGTACTGTATCTACACGCACATCCTGCCGAGTGGGAGACCGGTGGACGCCTCTTAATGGGTGTCGTTCTTGCGACGCTCTGCAGGTCTGCAACCGGCCCGCTGTGCAAAGACTGGATGTGGTTTGGTCTGTACAAGACGTATTTGCAGCACGTGCCAGCACGGTTCTTGACCAACGTTCTGATTTTATGCTCCGGTCCTTATACGTCAAGGATTACGCCCTCATCGAAGAACTGGAGGTTACTTTCGATAGCGGGCTAAACATTATTACGGGAGAAACAGGTGCAGGGAAGTCCATTCTGATGGGCGCGCTCAGTATGATTCTTGGCGACCGTGCCTCCACAGACCGTCTCCGCGGCGGATCCAAAAAAGCAATAATCGAAGGCGTCTTCGATGAGGCGGATACGGCCCCGATCCGTACGCTGCTCAGCGATAACGAAATCGATATTGAGCCGCTGCCTCGCATCATACTGCGACGCCAGCTCACGGACTACGGCAGCCGTGCATTCATCAACGACACGCCAGCAACACTCGACGTGATGCGAGCCGTATCTGCTGAACTTATCGACCTGCACGGGCAGCATGAGCATCAGTCGTTGCTGAACGTCGATACTCATCTCGAAATGGTTGACGGCTTTGGCGGGCTGGGCGGGCTTATCGATCAGTATCGTGAACGCCACCAGAAGGTATCGAATCTCGTCCGGGAACGTACAGAACTTGCAGAGCGCAAACGCGAACTGAGTCAGCAACGCGAGCTGTACGAATTCCAGATCGAAGAGATTGACGCGGTTGACCCACAGTCTGGAGAAGAGGAAGAGCTCAAAGCAGAACGGCGTGTTCTGGAGAATGCCGAACACCTGTACGCATCTACCTCGCGCCTCTACGACATGCTCTATACCGATGAGCACGCGGTGCATGATAAGATTGTCGTAGCGCGTAACGAACTGCAAGATCTGGCGCGCATTGACAGTGCTTTCGATGAGCAGCTCGACGAGATCAAGTCGGCTCAGATCATTATCAGCGAGTTAGCCAGCTTTTTACAGGACTACAACGCCCACGTTGAGTTTGACCCCGATCGCTTGCAGAATATTCGCGAGCGCATCGGTGAGCTGGAGCGGCTAAAGCGCAAGTACGGCGGCACGCTCGAAGCGGTCCTCAAGCACCGCAAGGAGATCGGGGAAAAGTACGCGCTGGCGAACGATTTCTCGGGGGCCCTGGAGCGACTCGACGAACAGATTGAGGAGGCCCAGGCACGCCTCTCAGACGCCGCACAACGGCTCTCTGTAAAGCGCCGCGAGGTGGCTGCACGGGTCGAACGCGCGGTCGAACGCGAGCTGAGCACGCTCGGAATGCCCGACAGCCAATTCGAGGTCCGGTTTACACGCACGCCAGATGCGGAGGGCTGGGTACAGCTTGACGAGACCCGATATAGAGCGTTTAAGCATGGAGTCGATCAGGTAGAGTTCTACATTTCAACTAACGTAGGCGTAGACCCTAAACCCCTGGTACAGGTGGCCTCCGGAGGCGAAATCAGCCGTATTATGCTGGCGCTAAAAACGATTCTGGCAAAGAGTGAGCGTCTCCCCATTCTGGTGTTTGATGAGATCGACACCGGTATCTCTGGAAGCATGGCACGTCGCGTAGGAAAGAGCATGTACAACCTGGCACGCTACCACCAGATCATTACCATTACGCACCTCCCACAGATCGCGGCATTGGGGGATGTCCACTTTCGTGTCGAGAAAGAGGTAGTGGACGAGCGAACGCGCAGCACGATCGTCCGTCTGAGCGACGAAGAACAGGCGGAACAGGTCGCCTCGCTCATCAGCGGAACCGACGTGACCGATGCTGCGCTAACGAACGCCCGCGAGCTCATGCAGGCGCGCCCCGACGGATAGATGTGGAATAGGTAGGTCTGGAAAGATCCGCGGCCAGGTAGACCACAAGAGACCACGAGGCAGTGCCCCATATCTGTGTTGCCAGAGCACATGACAATTCTGATGCCTTCTTGTTTTTTAATAGTATACATGACAGTAGATATGGCGTTTGAGCCTGAGCTGTCATATGTTGAGCCAATGCTGTTAGGCGACGAGACCTGTAAAGGAGCGACAAGTGTCTCATTGCAAGTATCCCATTCCCATTGTGATGCACACGTACCGTCGTAGCCAGAACCGCACAGCCCAACCCTTCTTTTCTTGCACCTACCCTCGCTAACCAACTGCGCAGATTATGGCAAATAAACCAATTAACAGACCAATTACCTTTGGTACCGACGGCTGGCGTGCAATCATTGCAGATGCGTACACCTTTGAGAATCTTGATCGTGTAGCCTGTGCTGCAGCCCAATGGGTGCTGGACGCGTACGGCTCCGATGCCGCCGTTATGATCGGACATGACACACGGTTTATGGGGGATGCGTTTGCGGGGCGCGTCGCTCGGCGCTTAGCGCAGGCGGGTGTACAGGTGCATCTCGCAAATAGCTTTGCTGCTACACCTGCTATCAGTTGGGGAACGCTCGCTGTTGGGGCCGATGCTGGCATAGCGATCACAGCAAGCCATAATCCGCCAACGTACAACGGGTTTAAACTCAAAGCCGACTTTGGGGGGCCGGCGCCGCCTGAGATGGTCAAAGATGTTGAGGCACGCATTCCCTCAGTTGAAGTGCCGGACACGCTCCCTGCACTCGACACGTATCTCGATAGCGGACAGGTTGCGCTCATCAACCTGCGAGACCGGTACTTGGATGCGCTCCGTGAGGTGCTCGATATCGAAGCGATCAAGCAGTCGGGACTGCGCATTGGGCACGATCCGATGTACGGAGCAGGGCAGGGGCTTATTACGGGACTGCTTGGCGATGAGCAGGTAACGACCATACGCCACGAAGTAAATCCCGGATTCCACGGTGTGGCTCCAGAGCCGATCGAACGGAATCTGGCCCCCCTCGCCAACCTCGTGAAGACACACAACCTGGATGTAGGACTTGCCAATGATGGCGACGCCGATCGCATTGGCATGTTCGACGAACAGGGAGCGTATGTCAGCTCCCATCTTATCCTCTCGCTCCTGGTTAAGTATCTTCATCAGGAACGGGGACTCCGTGGAACGGTCGTCAAGACGTTTTCAACGACGCATATGTTAGATAAGATAGCGAATGCGTACGGGCTCGAGATAGAAACAACCCCAATTGGATTCAAACACATCGCGTCCAAGATGGCTGCGGGGCATGTGCTGGTTGGAGGCGAAGAGTCGGGCGGAATTGCGGCAGAAGGACACATTCCCGAGCGCGATGGAGCCTATATCGGGCTGTTGATGGTGGAAATGATGGTTAAGCGTGGTAAGACGCTTTCAGCCCTTGTGCAAGAGCTGTACGACGAGTTTGGCGCTCATCATACCTACCGTGACGATCTGCACATCACCGATGCACAGAAGCAGGCGGCGCTGAAGCGACTCTCAGACGACGGGGGCCTTGACACCATAAGCGGCTATCCGGTGACGGAGCTTCAGACGCTTGATGGGTTCAAACACATGACAAGCGAAGGATGGCTGCTTATCCGTCCTTCCGGTACAGAGCCTGTACTGCGCGTCTATTCAGAGGCTAGCACGTACGAGGCAGCGCGTGGCCTCGTGAAAGACGCGAGCCGCCAGCTCGGTCTAAACGACGCTGCTTAGCTCAATGAGGGCCTCACCGGAGCGGCACCAGAGCCGAGGAATTATCTTGTATTGCTTTGTTCGCCGGAGGGCCGCCGGTGAGGTCGCTTCAGGCAGGGGCAGGTACGCCGGCAGTCCCTGCATTGGTGGTGGGACGCCGGGTGGCATCTTGCGTACGTGCAGCATTCAATACGTTTTGAATGATCTCTTGGTGGTGACTTGAATGAACTCGGGCAAAGCGTAGCCACTCCGATGCTTTAAGGGGGCCAAATGCCGGGTGAGGGATCCGGGCGCTTCCGTCCGAAAGGTGGGGGACATAGGTTTTCAATGCGTCAAACTGTGCTCGACTGGCTTCATACATCTCACGCAGCCTGCTGCGCTGCAGGTCGCAAGGAGGCGATACAGAGTCTGGGGCCTCGGCCTCTATATCGCCAAACGAGCCTTCGTGCAGCACCCGGGCACCGATTGCGTTCGGTTCTCCCTCATGCACAGTAGGCCCTCGGTCGAGCGCCGCCATGCGCGCTGCCTTGAGCGACTTGCTGTTCGATAAAAGAATATGATACAGATGATCTGCAGCCGACCACTGTGAGATCGTTTCATGAACGCTGAAAAGAACGTCATGGGGCGCATCGAGCAGCGCCTCTACAGCGTCGTAAAAACCACGCAGCATGCTGTACTCGTCCGACATAATAATAGCCGGATCACTTGAATAGGGAACCATGGGTCTACAATAAAACAACAAACATTCAATGCACGTCGACTTCGGTCGGTGCATGTTATCTTCACCGAAATCGTGTACTATAATCGAAGATCGTGTGCAGAGATCCGGGTTTAATCTAAAAAAAGCTGCTACTCATCCACAAGATACGCCGGTTCGCTTCTTTGCAGGCTACGTTATAGGTTGTTTAAGAGTATACAACAGAAGCAACCCCACTATCTTGAGACATCCAATAAACTTCTCTTATGGCTGAACAAGGATCAGGAGGAAATGTCATCGCTGCGCTGGCCAGTGTGCTCATTGCTGGACTGGGCCAGCTGGTTCAGGGTCGCCTGATTGCTGCCGCAGTGCACTTTGTGCTTGCGGCTGTCGTCTGGGCGCTTTCCCTTGGCACATTCGGGTGGATTGTCCACATCTATTCAGCGTACAACGCCGCAACATGGTCAAAATAGAGACACGGGGTATGTGCAATCTCTACCCCCACTTATCAGGGGGCTGTACATCGTGGCACCTCATCTTCAAGAGCTCTGCTTTTCGCAGCTTCCTGCATAGCATAGTATAGCATAGTACCGAACACATCGGTAATGCTCCGTACCTCGTCAGAGAGCAGACATGTGTTTGATACACAAAGAGTTGGATGAGACAAAAAGAAAGGTATTGCGTGCAAACGCAAAAGCGGTCGGCTCGCTTTGCGAACCGACCGCCCTGTAGTAGCGGGGGCAGGATTCGAACCTGCGACCTTCGGGTTATGAGCCCGATGAGCTACCAAACTGCTCTACCCCGCGATCATTAAGTAGGCTGCGCGCCGTTTCCTTTGCTGCAGCGTAGTAGTAGACATGGGGTAGACGACTTTGTTCTCTTGCAAGTCACGATTCATATCTCTTTTGCATAAATCTGTAGCATGCACGAAAAAACGATTACGCAAGTGCATTTTCCGTGTGCATTGGCTACCCTGCATCTGTCTATGTTCTTCCTGTTTTCTACGCTGCTTCCGCATGGCCGACCTGCACCCGTTCCGCGCTGTACGTCCCACTCCTGATGCAATCACTGAGGTTTGTTCTGCGCCGTACGATGTGGTGAGCACCCAGGAGGCGCGCCAGCTTGCTTTGGGGCGCTCCCGGTCGTTCTTCCGCGTCATACGTCCCGAGGTAGAACTACCTGACACCGACGATCCGCACGCCCCAGAAGTCTATCAGCGTGGTGCCGCTAACATGAAGGGGTTTATCGAGGCGGACTATACAGTACGCGAGGCGGCTCCTGCGCTGTATGTGTATCGTGTCGATACAGGCACGCGCATGCAGACCGGTATTTTTGGGTGTGTATCGGTCCAAGACTATGACGAGGGAGTCATTGTAAAGCATGAGGAGACCCGCCCGGATAAGGTGCACGACCGTGCGCGTCATATGGAACTGCAGCAAGCCCATGCCGAGCCGGTCATGCTTACCTACGAAGGGCGCGGGTCGGTGGATGCGTTGGTGAACAAGACCGTTGAACGGGAACCGCTGTACGATTTTCAAGATGGAGACACGCAGCATACACTCTGGCGTGTAGAGACTCCCGAGACGTGGAAGCAGGCTTTTGCCGATGTCAACCGGCTTTACATTGCAGACGGCCACCATCGCTGCAAAGCTGCAAGTCGTGTTGCGCAATCATATGCAGCCAGCAGCACCGATCGTCCGGAGGCGCATGTTTTTCCCGCTGTGCTGTTTCCGATGCGCGATATGCACATCATGGCCTATAATCGCGTCTTGTCGGGGCTGGGTGTTGACCCTGGCACATTTCTGGATCGCCTTGCAGATCGATATACCCTGGAGCGAAGCGTCCCGTACGATACGCCGCGCCAGAAGGGACACGTCTGCATTTATGCGCGGGGTGAGTGGCATGACCTCACGCTTCCCAGAGCAGCAGGGCCGCGTACCGTTGATACCCTCGATGTAACCCGGTTGACCAAGGGGGTGCTGGCCCCCATTCTCAATGTCACCAATCCGCGAAGTGATGACCGCCTGGGGTACGTCGGCGGCATTGCAGGGGCACAGGCGCTCAAGAAAAAGGTTGATGGAGGCGAAGAAGAGATCGCGATCTCGATGTACCCAACCGCCATTGAGGAACTGGCAGCCGTGTCAGACGACGGCGACCTGATGCCTCCCAAGTCTACCTGGTTCGAGCCGAAGCTCATCAGCGGCATGCTCGTGCACACGTTTTAAGCATCATCTGATTAGATGTCATCTAATCAGCCACTGCGAACGACGCGCACTCGAAGAAACTTCCAGCGGGTTTGATAGCGGCGAAAGGGTCGATGTCCTAATTGTTTGAATTATGTCGCATGTAGGGGTGAGCAACCAAAAGAGCTGTGCTCGTATCGCACATCGAGGCGTCCACGCACAGCTACACCCTATTTTGCACAAGACCGTACAAAACTATGCGAACACACGTACAACAGATGATACGACTTTCGCTCGCAACCCTTGCTCTGGCACTGGTATTCACGGGATGCGACCTTTTTGGGTCGAGCGATGATGATCCCGAAGCCAGTGAGGTAATTGTTATAGGAACAGAGGTAGACGCTGACTTCCTGAACACCGGGCGCTTTGGGCTTTCGGCCACTCCGCTTGACGTAGAAGGATCTGCAATCCTGAACGAGAACATTCAGGCTGAGGTTGAATTGCGCCCTGCATCCAACCAGGCTTCGGTTGAACTGGAGCAGAGCATCGACATTGTCGCCAGCGTTGAGGTAGAGCGGGTACGTCGCCCCTCAGGCAACGACCTGGTCGTTCCGGTCAACCTTGATGGAAGCGGTAGCATGTCGTGGACAGATCCCGACCGTAACCGTGTCGATGCCGCGAAGGCGTTTTACGACGAGCTGGAAACCATTAATGTCCCCTTTGAATCGGGCGTGTACGAGTTCCCGGGTGCTAACCAGGCTCCTGACTTCTCCTTCACGCGGGTCTTCCAAGATCTAACGAATGATACCGACGCACTCCGTAATGCGGTTGATAACGCGACGGCTTCTGGAGGCACTCCCATGTGGGAGTCGCTTGCTGAGTTGCTTATCTACTCCGAAGATCAGCGTCCCAATAACCAGTTTGAGAAAGCCATTGTGCTGCTTGGCGATGGCGCCCCTAACGGAGGCATTGTGCCCCGCGACAGCGTTTGCAACGACGCAAACCGCAAAAACTCGCCGATTTTCGGTGTTGGGTTTGGCCCGGCCTCCGACGTATCAAACATGGCAAACAGCAGCGCTGTGGAGAACATGCGCTACATTTCTGACTGCACGGGCGGTACATACATCGGAGTGCCCGACGACGACGTAGAGTCGGCCTTTGCAGGCGCGTTCACGGGTTTTGCAACGGGTACGTCGCAAGGATCGCTGTCCTTCGCAGTGCAGGTTGAGTCGGGCCTTGATGAGATCCGTAACCAAGGCATCCAGCGTCTGGAAGGCACTCTGCGCATTACTTCGGGCGGATCAACAGTGGAAGGCGACTTCCTCTTTGGAGTGCCAGAGCCCTCTACCTCGGGCACCTTCATTCTGCGTTAAAGCGTAGCACAGCCTACATGGCGAAGCCTCACGTGCATTACTGGCATCGTGTACGAGAGGCCACAAAAAGAGCAGCCGAGGTCTTCCATATTGGAAGCGCCTCGGCTGCTCTTTTTGGTTTGCTTCCGTACATGAGGAAGGGCCTATTCACCGTCAACAAGCCACAGGTCGATCTCACGCTTGTCTATATTGGCGCTTACGATGCGAACATGGACCGTGTCGCCTGGTCGGTAGGTCGTTCCCTTGTTCTTGCCACGCATGGTGTACGTGTCTTCATCGTACACGTAGTAATCATCATCCATGTCGCGGACGTG
>NZ_JARWGJ010000023.1:0-3286 GCF_040409695.1 Longimonas sp. | reverse complement strand
CCCCCTCTGTCTGCCGACATCTCCCCCTTGGCCAAGGGGGAGAAACCCGACACGAGCCCGTAGGGCGACTGATGGAGCGAAGCGGAATAAGGGAGAGGGGGTTCGGAAAGAAAGAGCTGCTGCATTCAATCGCTTTATCATTTAGCGTCTATCCACTACCGAAAAAAGAAACCTGCGCATGCCGTTAGATAGCCAGAAGCGGAGCATGTAGAGTAAAGCTATAGCCACGACCGCAGCAACAGCTATGCAGATCCCGGATTGATTTCGGGGTCGACATCTGGGCTTGCGCCATCGCCTTCAACGGTTTCCTCAACGCCAGGTACAATCTCTTCGATCTCTTCGTCGGCGGGCTCGGCTTCGCGCTCGGCAACCGGTACACCTGTAGCCGGGCCGCGGCGCTGATTCTCGATAACGACCAGCGCTGCCGTTTCAGTGGCATGGCCGCCACCAAGCGCCGTCGTTTCGATCACGTGCCATCCGTTAGAGAGATGCTCGTTGAGGGAGGCAAGACCGTGCGTTTCGTCGCCTGCTATGCGAATGAGAAGTGCTTTCTGTTCGGGCGTATCCATGGTGAGTGTGCGAATCGGTTATGAGAACACCAGCGACCTGCGCAACCAAGGTACAACACAGCAATACCAATGTCTCATCCCCTACGCCGAACTACTGATTGCACTATCTGATTGCACTATGGCTTCTGTGCCTCGTATCGGTCTTATCTATGACGTGTTTGACGCATACGAATGGTCCGACGGCGATCCGCCTGATGCTGATGCCGAGTTTGAGCCGATCGAGACCGTAGACGCGCTTGCGGATGCGTTGCGTCGCTGCGAAACCGAGCCGGTACGTGTTGGCACAACCCGCGACCTGCAGCAGCAGCTTTGCGAGGGCCTCGCGCTCGACGCCGCCATCACCATTGCCGAAGGGCAGGGCACACGCAACCGCGAGGCGCATGCCCCCATCTTGCTCGAGCTGGCGGGCATCCCCCAGTGGGGCTCTGATGCACTCACGCTCTCCATTACGCTCGACAAAGCTTGTACCAAAGACCTTGCCGTGCAAGCCGGTGTGCAGACGCCTGCGTGGACGGTGTTTTCGGAGGCCAGCGAGGTTACGGCGTCGGCGCTTCCTGCAGACTTCCCGCTCTTCGTGAAGCCGCGCTACGAAGGCACCTCGAAGGGCATCTTGCCTGCGAGCAAGGTAACCTCGGTCGAGGCGCTGCGCCAGGAAGTAGAACGGCAGACGCATCTCTACCAGCAAGATGTACTTGTAGAGGCGTTTGTAAACGGCGGCGGTGAGTTTACGGTCGCCGTTGTCGGCAATGATCCGCCTGAAGCGCTGCCCGCACTGCAGCGCGCGGTGGAGCCAACGACGGGCATCGGCGTGCACGCGCTGGAACGGCGGGGCGGCCCCGATCGTGCGTGGTCATACGCCATCGAAGGTACACTCTCTGCAGCGCTCGAAGCGCAACTCGCGCACGACGCGCTGCGCATCTACCAGAAGCTGGAGTGCCGCGACGTGGCCCGAATCGACTTTCGGGTGGATGCGGAGGGAACGCCCTTCTTTCTGGAGATCAATCCGCTGCCGACGTTCGCCCCCGATGGCACATTTGCCATCATCGCTGAGCTTATGAATCGATCCTACCCGGACTTCCTCGCTGACGTGCTGGCTCGCGGACTGCGCCGCCTGCAGGTGCTTCCGTCCATCTCAGCCAACCCGGCTATTGAACAATAGCTACGTGCCGTGCGCCGCCGGTGCTACACGCCACTCTACACGCCACTCTACACGCCACCGTCGCCCCCTGACATCGCCCAACTGCCTAACTGCATGCCTGCTTCCCGTCCTCACATCGCCGCTGGCCGCCCGCCCGAGTGGACAGACTGGCGCTGGCAGATGCGTAACCGCATCAGCACGCTCGACGACCTCTCCGACTGGATCAATCCCACAGAGGGCGAGCGCCAAGGCATCGTCGACACCGAGCCGATCTTTCGGTGGAACATCACGCCGTACTACGCCGCGCTCATGGATGCAGACGACCCGGCCTGTCCGGTGCGTCGCCAGGTGGTGCCCCACATCGACGAACTCCACGACGACCTTGTTGATGAGCTCGATCCGCTACAAGAGGTTGCGCACTCGCCGGTCAAGAATCTGGTGCACAACTACCCCGACCGCGTGGCATTCTGCGTAACGGCTGAGTGTGCAGTGTACTGCCGCTTTTGCCTGCGCAAACGCATGGTCGGCGACGCGGATTTCTTCTTGCGAACGGGGGAGCTGCAAGAGGCGATCGACTACATTGCAGATACCCCCGCCATTCGCGACGTGCTACTTACCGGTGGCGACCCGCTTACATTCAACGAAGCCCATCTGGAGTGGCTGCTTTCGCGTCTCTATGCGATCGACCATGTCGAAATTGTTCGCTTCGGCACACGCATGCCCGTAAAGCTTCCGTACCGCATCACCGATGAGCTGTGCGAGCTGCTGGCGCAGTACACCCCGATGTGGGTCAACACCCACTTCAATCATCCCAACGAACTCACGCAAGACGCCGCCGACGCCATCGACCGGCTGCTGCGTGCCGGAATTCCGGTGGGCAACCAGACGGTGCTGATGCGGGGAATCAACGACGATCTGGATACAATGAAAGCGCTGTGCGAGGGACTCGTGGCCATGCGTGTGCGCCCTTACTACCTGTACCAGGCACAGGTCATTGGGGGCACGGGGCATCTGCGAACACCCATTGAAACCGGAATGCACCTGATGCATGAACTGCGCGGGCACACAACCGGATTTGCAATTCCAACGTATGTGCTCGACACGCCCTACGGAAAAGTGCCACTAAACGAATCGTGGGTACATGGGCGTGCTGGCGACTACGTCGTGATGGAGACCTACGACGGTACAACATGGGCCGAGCCCAATCCGCTGCACGAGCACAAACCTGCGATGACGCTTCCTGCCATTCCATATCCCGACGAAGCCGAAACGGTAGCGTCTACCGCGCAGGCCCCTGCGGCCGTCTAAGCAGCGCCGAAAATGCTTCTCAGGCTGCCAGATGCAACGCGTCGTACACAGGGCAAAGAACCTGCATGCTTACCCACGGTAAAGTTGATTCAATGCTTATTGCGTAAAGAGGGCACTTCGTTTGTGGGTAGAACGTAATATTAGATGCTAAAATAGACGGTAGCGGTTCAATGGTTAGTGATTGTCATGTGGGCTACATCATTGTAGTCCGCTTAACCCCCTCTGTCTACCGACATCTCCCCCTTGGAAAAGGGGGAGAAACCCGAAGGGA